>NZ_JASKYT010000669.1:0-1188 GCF_041028275.1 Streptomyces sp. PU-14G | reverse complement strand
GTGCGCGACGGGCGGAGCGGTGGGCACCGCTCCGCCCGTCACCGGTTACTCAGGGTGGCCGTCACCCCCCCGCCCCCTGCCCATCGCCAGACCCATGACGGCGAGTCCGCACAGTGCCGCGACACCACCCGCGATCACGTTGTTGACGACGATCGACGTCGTGTCCGGCGCGCCGTTGATCACCCACTGCGAGATGATCACCCAGGCCCCGAGCAGCGGCGCCGTCCACCCCAGCAGGTGCGTCCGCTCGTAGGCGGATCCGAAACCGAAGGCGAGCGCCGCGAACGCCAAGCCGACGATGAGGTTGCTGACCGCCAGGCTCGTCGACGTGTTGAATCCGACGACCCACGGCGAGATCGCTATGTAGAGGCCCGCGAGGAAGCTCAGGCCCTCCACCAGCTGTGCGGTCGGAGTGGATCCGGCCTTCTCGTACCGCGCACGCATCTCCACCAGATCCGGGTGGTGTTCGATGCTGCTGCCGGTAGTAGGCACTGCCATGGTTGTCCTCCTCCTTCCAGAGAGTGCCTGTGGTGGGCGAACGGAACTCACCCGCCAGCCACCGGGTGAACAGTGGTCGGGTGACATTCACGGCCACGCGCCCCCATTCGTGTGATTTGGGTCACATTGCCCGAGCCGGTCTCGCGGCCCCCGTGGTACCCCGCTCCGCAAGGTGAGGGCACGAGTGCACAAGGTGGCTGCCGCGACACGGGTTGGCGTAGGCTCGCTCCCCTCCGTCACCACGGGGCCGTCACGCGCACGGCGGCCATCCGCAGCGGCGTGCCCACAGCGCCGCGACCTACGGCATCGTCATTCAGGGGGAGGGGCGACAGGGGGGAATGGAAGCGCTACGCCAGGACGATCCACGACGGCTCGGGCCCTACACCCTCGTCGGTCGCCTCGACGCGGACACGAGCGAGATACGCGCCGCTGCGCGCCGCTTCGTGGGCCTCGCCCCCGGTGGCGAGCGGACCGTCCTCGTCAACACGGTGCCGCTGGAGACCGTCGCCGATCCCGACTACGCCCGCCGCTTCCACGCGGAAGCCCTCGCAGCACAGCGGAACGGGCCGGACGGGGCACCCCGCAGTCCCTGGCTGCTGCCGGTCAGCGAGGTGAGCGGCCCCGCCAACGGACCCGTCTGGTACGCCTCCCCGTACCGCCCCGCCCTGCCGCTCCCCGCCGTACTGGAAG
>NZ_JASKYT010000668.1:0-1842 GCF_041028275.1 Streptomyces sp. PU-14G | reverse complement strand
GTCGGGGCGCCGGGAGAGCGGACCGGCCGGGCGAAGAGCGAGGCCGGGCGATGCGGGGGTGGGGCGTCCACCAGGCCGCACCAGGCAAGATGGGGGCATGCGACTGCGAATTTTCACCGAGCCCCAGCAGGGGGCCGACTACGACACGCTGCTGAGGGTCGCGAAGGCCACCGAGGATCTCGGCTTCGACGCCTTCTACCGCTCCGACCACTACCTGGCCATGGGGGACTCCGACGGTCTGCCCGGGCCCACCGACGCCTGGATCACCCTCGCGGGACTCGCCCGGGAGACCAGCCGGATCCGGCTGGGCACGCTGATGACGGCGGGCACCTTCCGACTCCCCGGCACGCTGGCGATCCAGGTCGCCCAGGTGGATGCCATGTCGCAGGGCCGGGTCGACTTCGGTCTCGGTTCGGGCTGGTACGAGGACGAGCACACCGCCTACGGCATCCCGTTCCCGAAGGAGAAGTTCGGCCGGCTGGAGGAGCAGCTGGCGATCATCACCGGGCTCTGGGAGACCCCTGCCGGGCAGAAGTTCGACTACGAGGGCACCTACTACCAGCTCAAGGACTCCCCCGCGCTGCCCAAGCCGTACCAGGAGCGGATTCCCGTGCTGGTCGGCGGCTTCGGCGCCAAGCGCACTCCGCGGCTGGCGGCACGGTACGCGGACGAGTTCAACGTCCCGTTCGGCTCGCTGGCCGACAGCGAGCGGCAGTTCGAGCGGGTACGGGCGGCAGCCGAGGAGCGCGGCCGTGACGCCTCCGAGCTGGTGTACTCCAACGCGCTGGTCGCCTGCGTCGGCAAGGACGACGCCGAGGTCGCGCGGCGTGCCGCCGCCATCGGCCGCGACGTGGCCGAGCTGAAGGAGAACGGCCTGGCCGGCTCGCCCGAGGAGGTCATCGACAAGATCGGCCGCTACGGCGAGCTGGGCAGCACCCGGATCTATCTGCAGATCCTCGACCTGAGCGACCTGGACCACCTGTCCCTGATCGCCGACCAGGTGCAGGCCAAACTGGCATGACACCCCGCCGCCCCCCGCTCGCGGAAGCCCTGCGCGCCGGCCCCGTCGTCCTCGACGGCGGGCTCTCCAACCAACTCCAGGCCCAGGGGCACGACCTGGCCGACGACCTGTGGTCGGCCAGGCTGCTGGTCGAGGCGCCGGAAGAGATCACGGCGGCGCACGCGGCCTACGTGCGGGCGGGGGCGCGGGTGCTGATCACCGCCAGCTACCAGGCGTCGTTCGAGGGCTTCGCCCGGCACGGGCAGACCCCGGACGGGGCGCGGGCGCTCTTCCGGCGCAGCGTGGAGCTGGCCCGTGCGGCGGCGGCGCGCACCACCGATGAGGCGGTGTGGGTCGCCGGTTCCGTCGGGCCGTACGGAGCGGTCCGCGCCGACGGGAGCGAGTACCGGGGCAGGTACGGGCTCGGCGTCGCCGAACTGGTGGCCTTCCACCGGCCGCGGATCGAGGCGCTGGTGGCCGGCGCGCTTGACGTGCCGGCCGTGGAGACGGCGCCCGATGCGCCGATCAGGGAGACGGCGCCCGACGTGCCGACCGAGGCAGCGGTCCCCGATGTGCTGGCTCTGGAGACGGTGCCCGACGTGATCGAGGCCGAGGCGCTGCTGCGGGCCGTGGCTGGCTGCGGGGTGCCGGTCTGGCTGAGCTACACCGTCGCGGGCGGGCGTACACGGGCGGGCCAGCCGCTGGAGGAGGCCTTCGCCGTGGCCGCGGGGAACGAGCAGGTGCTCGCGGTCGGCGTCAACTGCTGTGCGGCGCACGAGGTGGGGCCGGCACTGGAGGCGGCGGCACGCGCCTGCCCCGGGGTGCCGCTCGTCGCGTATCCG
>NZ_JASKYT010000667.1:0-1704 GCF_041028275.1 Streptomyces sp. PU-14G | reverse complement strand
TTTCCGTCCTCCTCGGACGCGGCCTTCCCGACGGCTCCCCCGCCGCCTCCCGACCGCCCCCGGAGCGAGGACGAGGAGACCTGGCCGCACCGGGGACGCGACGCGGCATGAGGCGGCATACGGCGCGTCCGAGGAGGACGGAAATCCCCCTTCCCCTCCGGTCGGTCGTCGTCCGGTGCGACGGGGTGCTGTCCGGTGCGACGGGGTGCGACGGAGGGCCCGGCCGAGCGCTCCGGTCAGGCGGACTGGCGTGACTGTCCGGTGCCCTTGGTCGCGTCCAGCGCGTAGACGCAGCGGTCCTTGCTGCACGCGTACACGACGCCGCCCACCGCCACCGGCGAACCGGTGATCTCCCCGCCGGTGGCGAGCTTCCAGCGCAGCTGTCCGCCCACGGCGTCGACGGTGTACAGGCAGTGGTCGGCGGAGCCGAAGTGGACCCGCCCGTCGGCGACCACAGGGGCGCCCACCACGTCGGCGCCCGTGGCGAAGCGCCAGCGCGGCGTGCCGCTGACCGCGTCGAGCGTGTAGACGGCGCTGCCGCTGCCGAGATGGACCAGACCGTCGGCGGTGACGACGGGCTCGGCCGAATGCCGTGCCTCGGTCGCGATACGCCAGCGGTCGTTGCCGTTGCCGGAGTCCAGCGCGTACACCGTGCCGAGGTAGTCGGCGAGGTACACCCCGCCGCCGGTCACCCCGGGGCCCGGCACGAAAGCGGCCGGGCTCAGGAAGGCCGCGGGCGCGTCGAAACGCCACCTCTCCTGCCCTGTCGCCGCGTCCAGAGCAAACACCCGCGATCCCGCACAGACGTACGCCACACCGTCCTCGGCGACGGTCACCCGTACGGGCACCCCGCCCGTGGCGGAAGCGTCTCCGACGGGGTACGTCCACCGCTCGGTTCCGGTGCGGGCCTCGAAGACGTACAGCCGCCCGTCCGCCCAGGTGTAGACGGCGCCATCAGCGATGACGGGGCCGCCCTCGGGGGTCTCGAAGTCCGTCTGGGCGCCCGTCAGGTCCCACAGCTTCTCGCCGGTGGCCGCCTCCCACGCCTGGACCCCGCCCCCGCGGGTGCCGGTGACCACGGTGCCGCGGTCCACCTGGAGGGCGTAGACCCAGCCGTCGGTGGCCAACCGCCAGCGTTCCGAACCGTCGCCGGCGTCGAGCGCGTAGAGGCTCGGTCCGTCCGAGGCGTGCACCCGGCCGCCGGAGACGGCCATCGACCAGGCGACCTCGCGCGTCTTGAACTGCCTGCGCCCGCTGGCCACATCCAGCGCGTGCACCTCGAAGGAGGTCACGTACACCAGATCCTCGGCGACGGCCGGCGAGCCCCACACGTCGTTCGACATCCGGAACCGCCACGGCCGCCAGCGCTGCGGCCCGCCCGACGAGGCACCGGACCCCGCCGGATATCCGCCACTCACCGAGTGCGCGGAGGGCTGGGACGGCGGCTGCGCGGGCGGCTGCGGGTGCTGCGGGGACGGCGGCGGAGCCGTCGGCGGCTGGTGCAGCGGATGCACGCCGGGCGGCGGCACGGCCCCCGCGGCCGGGCTTCCGCTCTGGTCGGCGCCCCCGGCGGACCGGGGCCCCGGAGCACCGTACGGCGGGGCGGACGGAGGCGCGGGAGGCGGCGAGACGGCCTGCGGGGGCGCGGGAGCGCCGTGCGCGGGGGAGGGACCCGCCAGCGGCGGCAGCGGCGCGGCGTACGGC
>NZ_JASKYT010000666.1:0-1335 GCF_041028275.1 Streptomyces sp. PU-14G | reverse complement strand
CTGTGGGACAAGTCGATGGACACGCTCTCGCAGGTGATCGTCTCGGTGCTGTGCACGSTCSTSGYCRKSGTCGTCATCGGSGGSCTGGKCGGCGGTGGCGCCCTCGGCTACGACGTGGTCTACGGACTCCAAAAGAGCGACCTGGGCGTCGGCCTCTCGGCCGGTATCGCCATCGTCTGCCTGGGCCTCATGCTCGACCGGCTCACCCAGTCCGCGGGCACCGGCAAGCGCGGAGGTACGAAGTGAAGCGCACACGCATCATCAGGGGCGGGGTCGCGGCAGCCGCGGCCCTCGCCCTCGCCGCGGGCCTCAGCTCCTGCGGCAAGGCCGACCCGTACTACAGCGGCGCCCCCAACACCGTCACCCTGCCCATCGCGGCCTGGGCCGGCTCCGAGGCGAACGTCGCGGTGGCCAAGCAGATCCTGGAGAAGAAGCTCGGCTACCGGGTCAAGACGCTCCAGATGGACGAGCCCGTCATGTTCGACGCGCTCAACACCGGCCGCGCCGACGCCATGATGGAGGACTGGCGCGGCGTGCCGAAGAAGGAGAAGAAGTACGTCGAGGAGCTCAAGACCGTCGTCAACGCGGGTGAGCTCGGCGTGACCGGCCACATCGGCTGGTACGTGCCGACGTACTTCGCCAAGGAGCACCCCGAGGTCAAGGACTGGAAGAACCTTCCCAAGCTGAAGAAGTACTTCCAGACCCCCGAGAGCGGGGACAAGGGCCAGATGCTGGAGGGCTCTCCCTCCTTCAGCACCTACGACGCCCAGATCATCAAGAACCTGGACCTGCCCTACAAGACGGTCTACGCCGGCAGTGAGGCGGCCCAGGTCAAGGAGATCCAGAAGCGGGCCGCCAAGAAGGAGCCCTTCCTCACGTACTGGTGGACGCCGCAGTGGCTCAACTCCAAGGTCCCCATGACGGAGGTCAAGCTGCCCAAGCGCACCCCCGGGTGCGACAAGGTGCCCTCCGAGGTGGACTGCGCCTACCCGTACACGAAGCTGACGAAGTTCATGAACCGTGACTTCGCCGAGAACGGGGGCAAGGCCGCGGAGTTCCTCAAGAACTTCCACTGGAGCACCGCCGACCAGACCAAGGTCGTCAAGTGGATGACCATCGACAAGATGGACACCGACGAGGCCGCCGCCAAGTGGGTCGAGCAGAACCCCGACAAGTGGAAGAAGTGGATGCCCAAGTGAGGCACCGCCGCCACCGCTGCCGGTAGCCCCTCCGCCCCCGTGACGCCCGTTGTCACGGGGGCGGAGGGGCTACCGGCAGCGGTGGCGGCGGTGCCTCACGCCTCTTCGGGCACCCGCCGCTGGGGCAGAATTGCGC
>NZ_JASKYT010000665.1:0-1303 GCF_041028275.1 Streptomyces sp. PU-14G | reverse complement strand
ATCATGCCCCTTAGGTCTTGGGCTGCACACGTGCTACAATGGCCGGTACAATGAGCTGCGATGCCGTGAGGTGGAGCGAATCTCAAAAAGCCGGTCTCGGTTCGGATTGGGGTCTGCAACTCGACCCCATGAAGTCGGAGTCGCTAGTAATCGCAGATCAGCATTGCTGCGGTGAATACGTTCCCGGGCCTTGTACACACCGCCCGTCACGTCACGAAAGTCGGTAACACCCGAAGCCGGTGGCCCAACCCCTTGTGGGAGGGAATCGTCGAAGGTGGGACTGGCGATTGGGACGAAGTCGTAACAAGGTAGCCGTACCGGAAGGTGCGGCTGGATCACCTCCTTTCTAAGGAGCACTCAAGCTGGTTTCGGCCGGTTCAGAGGCCATGACGTCGGCGAACGTTCGACGGTGGTTTGCTCATGGGTGGAACGTTGACTATTCGGCATCTTGGTTCAGGGTTCAYTAGTACTGCTTCGGCGTGGAACGTGGGCTGGGGGCTGGGGTGTCGGGCGCGCTGTTGGGTGTCTGAGGGTGCGGCCGTGGGTCGTCCTTCGGTGCCGGTCCCAGTGAACTCGCACGGTGGTGTGGGGTGGTGGGTGGCTGGTTGTTGTTTGAGAACTGCACAGTGGACGCGAGCATCTGTGGCCAAGTTTTTAAGGGCGCACGGTGGATGCCTTGGCACCAGGAACCGATGAAGGACGTGGGAGGCCGCGATAGACCCCGGGGAGTTGTCAACCGAGCTGTGATCCGGGGGTGTCCGAATGGGGGAACCCGGCAGTCGTCATGGGCTGTCACCTGCCGCTGAATGTATAGGCGGTGTGGAGGGAACGCGGGGAAGTGAAACATCTCAGTACCCGTAGGAAGAGAAAACAACCGTGATTCCGGGAGTAGTGGTGAGCGAAACCGGAGGAGGCTAAACCGTATGTGTGTGAGACCCGGCAGGGGTTGCGCATGCGGGGTTGTGGGATTCCATTTCAATGGTCTGTCGGCTGTTGGACGAGTGAGAAACCGTATGGGTAGGCGAAGGGCATGCGAAAGGCCCGGCGTAGAGGGTAAGACCCCCGTAGCTGAAATCTGTACGGCTCGTTTATGGAACACCCAAGTAGCATGGGGCCCGAGAAATCCTGTGTGAATCTGGCGGGACCACCCGTTAAGCCTAAATATTCCCTGGTGACCGATAGCGGATAGTACCGTGAGGGAATGGTGAAAAGTACCGCGGGAGCGGAGTGAAAGAGTACCTGAAACCGTGTGCCTACAAGCCGTGGGAGCGTCGCATCACATGCTTGCATGTGGTGTCGTGAC
>NZ_JASKYT010000664.1:0-2105 GCF_041028275.1 Streptomyces sp. PU-14G | reverse complement strand
GGGCGGGAGGCGCGGACGTCTGCGCTGAGGCTGGTGTCCTTCACGAGGTGGCCTTTCGAGGGGTACGGAGTGACGACGCGGAGCTGCTGGACGACGCGGAGCTGTTGGACGGCGCGGAACTGCTGGGCGGTTCGGGGGCACCGTGCGTGCCGGGCGCCGCAGGAGGGGGCCCGGCGGCGGCCTGCCAGGGGGCCCCGGGGACGACGAGCGGGTCGCCGGTGACCGGGCACGGCACCACGACCGCCTCCAGCCCGAACACCTCGCGCACGAGCGCCGCGTCGACGATCCGTTCCGGGCGTCCCCGCGCGACGACGCGTCCTTCCTTCATGGCGACGAGGTGGTCCGCGTACCGGGTCGCCTGGTTGAGGTCGTGCAGCACCATCACCACCGTCCGCCCGCGCTCGCGGTTCAGCTGCCGTACCAGGTCCAGTACCTCTACCTGGTGGGCGATGTCCAGATAGGTCGTCGGCTCGTCCAGCAGCAGCAGGTCCGTCTCTTGCGCGAGCGCCATCGCCAGCCACACGCGTTGCCGCTGCCCGCCGGAGAGCTCGTCCACGGGCCGGTCGCCGAGCCCGGTGACGTCCGTACGCTCCATCGCGTCGGCGACCGCCCGCTCGTCCTGCTCCGACCACTGCTGCCACCAGCGCTGGTGCGGCTGCCGCCCTCGGGCGACCAGATCGGACACGGTGATCGACTCGGGCGCCACCGGGGACTGCGGCAGCAGCCCCACCGACTGCGCGATCTTCCGCGTCGGTATCCGCGCCAGCTCCGCGCCGTCGAGCAGCACGGCGCCCGCGCGGGGCCGCAGGAGCCGGCCGAGGGCGCGCAGCGTCGTCGACTTGCCGCAGGCGTTCGGGCCGACGACGACGGTGACCTCCCCGTCGGGGATCTCCAGGTCCAGGCCCTCGACGACGGTCCGCTCCTCGTAGGCGAGCGTCAGTCCGCGCGCGGCGAGCCGAGGGGCGGCCGGACCGCCGCCACGCGCCGCGGCGGCCGGGCCGGCGGGGCGCACGGCGGGCGGGTCGGTGGGGCGGTCGCTCATCGGGTGGCTCCCTTCGCGCTCTTCCTACGGGCACCGGTGCGGGCGATCAGCCAGATCAGATACGGCGCTCCCACCGCCGCCGTCAACACACCGACCGGCAGCTCGACCGGTGCGAACAGCCGGCGCGCGAGCAGGTCTCCCAGCGTCACCACGAAGGCGCCCAGCAGCGCGGAAGAGGCCAGGGGCAGCGGTGCCGTCCGGGTCAGCCGGCGGGCGATCTGCGGTGCCAGCAGCGCGACGAAGTCGACGGGCCCCGCGGCGCCCGTGGCCACGGACGCCAGCAGGACGCCCGTGACGACGAGCCCGAGCCGTGTGCGGCCCAGCCTGACGCCGAGCGCCGTGGCCGTGTCGTCGTCGAGCGCGACGTCGCGCATCGCGCGCGCCGCCCACAGGACGCACGGCAGCAGCGCGAGCAGGGCGAGGGCCAGCGGCCCGGCCTGGTCCCAGCCGCGGCCGTTGAGCGACCCGGTCATCCACACCTTCGCCTGCTGGGCGACCAGTTGGTCGCCCTTGGTGAGGAACAGCTGCGTCAGTGACCGCAGTGCCACCGAGATGCCGATGCCGACCAGGACGAAACGGGTGGCGTGCAGGCCGCCGCGCCACGCGCACACGTAGACCAGGAAGGCCGCGAGCAGGCCGCCCGTCACGGAGACGTACGGGAGCGCGGCGGCGGAGGTGAGGCCGAACGTCATCGCGCCCACCGTCAGCGCCGACGCGCCGTGCGTCACGCCGATGATCTCCGGGCTCGCCAGCGGGTTGCGGGCCACCGTCTGGATCAGCGCGCCCGCCACACCCAGTGCGGCGCCCGCCAGCAGACCCACCGTCATGCGGGGCATGCGCAGGGTGCCGACGACGAGTGCGTCGGGGGAGGGCCGGCCCAGCAGCACCTTCACGACCTGCGTCGGGGCGACCGTCGTCTCGCCGAACGTCAGGTTGGCGACCACGGCGGCGAAGAGCGCCACAGCCAGGGCGCAGGCGACGGCGGCGGCCCGGCGGTGCACCAGCCACGAGGTCCCGCGGCCCCGCACGAGGGCGTACCCGGTCGGGCGGGTCGGCGGGGAGG
>NZ_JASKYT010000663.1:0-1549 GCF_041028275.1 Streptomyces sp. PU-14G | reverse complement strand
GCCCAGGCCGGGGCGCGGCCACCCGGCGCCCCGGCCTGGGCTGAGCGACGAGTGTCCGGTGTCGGCGCCCCGCTATGCGGTGCCAGCGCCTCGCTATACGGCGCCGGGTGCCGGGTGCCGGGTGCCTGTGCCGCCACGTGCCACGGGCCGGCCCCCAACCCGCGGCCGGGCGCGCGTGCGAACCCGCGCCCGGGCGCGCGGCCGGCCGGCGTCCGGGCCCGCGTTCGAACCCGGACGCGGGCCCGGACGCCTGCCTGGTGGCGAGCCGCGCCGAGGCGGCCCGCCGTCGGGTCCGGGCCCGGGGCGGTCAGCGCACGGACTCCAGGACGTCCGTGCAGCCGAGTGCCTCGGCGACCTCGGCCAGCGCGTCCTCTGGCACGAGCGAGAGCAGCGCCTTGCCGTCCATGCCCAGGTCGGAAAGGACGTCCGGATCGCCCAGTGGTCCGGCGGGTGCGCTTTCCGCGTCGGCGACTGCGGTGCGCTCGGCCTCCTCCTCGTCGTCGTCGTTCTCGGCGCCTTCCGGCTCCCCCTCCTCCGTGCCGTCCAGGTCCACGAGTTGGTCGAGCGCCGAGGGGTCTTCCGGCTGGCGGCCCAGCAGCTCGTCGGACAGCAGTATTTCGCCGTACGAGCTGCGCATCGCCGCCGCGGCGTCGGACACGTAGACGCGCGGGTCGTCCTCACCGTCCACGCGGACGACGCCGAACCATTCCCCCTCCTGTTCGATGCAGACCAGCACTGTCTCGTCGTCCGTCGTGGCCTCCCGGGCCAGATCGGCCAGGTCGGCCAGGGTCTCCACATCGTCAAGCTCTGTGTCGCTCGCTTCCCACCCGTCTTCGGTGCGCGCGAGCAGCGCGGCGAAATACACCGTGACTCTCCCACTGATTCAAGAGGTGCCCGAGTGCTGACGAGGACCGTGCCCCGCCCCATCGGGCATCGTGGCAGAAACCCGGGCTGTGCGAAGGGTCTTCGGCAGTGCGTCGCCGTGCTGTTTGCCCGACTGTTGCCCGAACGTTTACCCGCGCCCCCGCCTGCGACGACTCACTGTGACAACTCGCGACGCAGAGCTGTCCACCGGCAGCGTTCCGGCGCATGCCGCTCCGACCCTCCCCGGCGGAGTGCACGCCGGGCTCACCAGCGGAACGTGCGCATCCGCAGTGCCTGCTGGCGTCTGCGGGCGGCGCGCGAACGGCGCGGGTGGACGCGCTCGCGGAGTTCCTTCGCCTCGTTCAGCTCTCGGAGAAAGCGGGCCCGACGGCGGAGCCGCTCCGCGTCCGTCGGGTCCTTGCGTTCTGCCCGATCCGTCTGTTCCGTGCGGTCGGTACGGCGGTCCGGCTCCCCGGCGCGTCGCCGTGGCCGCCGGCCGGGCTTCGATGCCTCGGCTTCTGCCTCTGTCATACGCACACCTCCGGTGTACCTGCCCACCTTCCCCGGTGCGCCGGTGGTACGCCCGTGCGCCCCGGCTCTCGCCAACGGTGACTCCGGCTGGAGGTGCCTGCTGGGATGCCGGCTGGGATGCCGGCTGGGATGCCGGCTGGGGTACCGGCGGGGT
>NZ_JASKYT010000662.1:0-1681 GCF_041028275.1 Streptomyces sp. PU-14G | reverse complement strand
CGCCGGGGAGGGCCGCTACGACCGGCTGCTGACCATCACCGGCGTCTACGACCGGCCCACCCCGTGCCGGAAGGGCGACAGCGGTACGCACCCCCGCTACTGGTCCTGGGAGGTCGACGGCGGCAGCCGGACGCTGTGCGCCGCCGACGCCGCGGAGTGATCCGTCGAGCGCCCGCCTCGGCCCGTACCCGACTCTGGGCCCGTACCCGACACTGGGCCCGTACCCGGCTCCGGCTGCCTGCCGCCTTGTCCCAGGGCCCGCCGCCACCATCCGGGGGTCGCCACCGCCAGTGCCACCGCGCCGATGACCAGCACGAACGGGAGAGCGGGACCGGCCAGCGCCAGGTAGGGGAGCCCGGAAAGGGCCGCCACCACGCAGTAGAAGGCGCCCACGAGGGACAGGAGACACTGGGTGCGGGGCGGCCCTTCCGGGTTCCGGCGGACGACGAGCGCCGCGCAGACGGCCGCCCACAGTGCGGCACGCGGCTCGCCGAAACCGACGGCGTCCCGCACGTCTTCTGCCGCCCTGAACCACCACTGGCCGTCCAGGACGTCCACGAGGTGGCGGAAGTCCGACGCGTACCCCGGCAGTTCAGCGCCCGTCGGCACCTTCTCGCCGAGCCCCGCCACGTCCGGCCGGACGAACTCCGTGACCATCAGCAGGGCCGCACCGAGCGTGTGGGCGGCGCCCGCCGTCCAGCCGACGGCCCAGGCGCGCAGCCGAGAACGTGCGGGGCCCCCACCGCCGCCCCTGACGCAACCGCCCGCGCCGCTCTCCGCGCTCTCCGCGCCCACCTCACCGGCCAACGGCCCGGAGCGTGAAGCCGGATCGGCGCCCGTCGCCGGATCGGCGTCCGCCGCCGGATCGGCGCCCGTCGCCGGATCGGCGCCCGTCGCCGGATCGGCGTCCACCCCCAGATCGGCGTCCGTCGCCGGATCGGCGTCCGCCGCCGCGCTGCCGCTCCCCACGCCGCACCGTCCCCTCGTCGCTGCCGGTGTCGTTCATCGTCCGGCCGCGCGGACCGGGCCGCAAGGGCGTACCCGTCAGTCCTTCTTCGGGAAGGAGACCTCCACACGGCGGTTCTTGCGCCGCCCTTCCTCCGTCCCGTTGTCCGCGACGGGGTAGTCCTCGCTGTAGCCGCGTACGTGGAAGCTGACATCGGGACCCAGCAGGGCGGCCAATTCCGTCTGCACGGCGGCGGCCCGCTTCTTGGAGAGCTTCTTGCCGTGGTCGTAGGAGCCGAGGTCGTCGGTGAAGCCGAAGACGTTCACCTCCGTGCTGCCCTGCTTCTCGACCTCCTCGGCGATCGTCTCGATACGGTCCTTCGCCCCGCTGTTCAGCTTCGCACTGTCCTTGGGGAAGAGCACCTCCGCCTGGAGGGTGAACTTCGTCTTGACCGTGCTGTCCTCGCGGCGCTCCTCGCCGCCCAGGTCCTCGGTCACGAACTTGATGTCCAGCACCTTGGGCTCCGCGAGCTCCGCCCCGTCGGCCAGCCGCAGTCCCTCCGCCTTCGGGTCCACCTCCACCGGCGCCTTCGAGTCCCCGATGTTGTCCGGCGGCTCGCTGAATCCCGGGTCCCCCGGCCCCTTCTCCCCCGGCAGGGACGGCGCCTGCCCGGTGGGGATGGTGGTCGGGTCGTCGGTGGGGTACTGCGTGGCGATGTCCGGGATCGAGGGGGTC
>NZ_JASKYT010000661.1:0-2010 GCF_041028275.1 Streptomyces sp. PU-14G | reverse complement strand
CCCTCTCTCCCCCTCTCCCCGTTGCGCCGCCCGGCTGCATTCAGCGGCCGGGTCTCGCACGTCACACCCCTGAGCGGCTCCGGCTGCCTTTTAATCCCCCTGAGCAGGGGGACCTTTGGGGGGAGGATCACGCGTCATGCTCCACTGTGAGGTATCACGCTTCCGGCACGTGGAACCGACATCGTTGGACACCGCGTCCGTGGTGTGGCACTGCTGGAAAGATGAGGCGTACCGCGCGTAAGGCGCAAGAAGGTAAGGAGCGGACAGAACGTGGTGGGGCAGCCCAAGGGAAACGGCGACGCCGCAGAGCAGGGCGGTGAGCCGGAGGACGCCAAGGCGTCCGACGAGTCGCGGAGCGCGTTCACCGCCCCCCTGGGCGTGCCGCTTCCCCCCGTCCCCGAAGAGGAACACCCGACCTCCGAGTTCACCCTCCCCGAAGGGCTCAAGACCCCCCACAACATCGACCACGGCAGCGCCTTCACCCCGCCCGAGGGCATCCCCGTCGTCGGCCCCCTCGCCAAACCGGGCTCGCCCTGGCAGGACCGCATGCGCTCCATGGTCCGCATGCCGCTCGCCGAACGGCCCGTACCCGAGAGGCCCGCGCGCACCGAGGAAACCGAGAGCGGACCGTCCGCACCCCGCGTCCTCGACCTGACCCTGCGTATCGGCGAACTGCTGCTGGCCGGCGGCGAAGGCGCCGAGGACGTCGAAGCCGCGATGTTCGGCGTCGCCCACGCCTACGGGCTCGACCGCACCGAACCCACCGTCACCTTCACCCTGCTGTCCATCACCCACCAGCCCTCGCTGGTCGACGACCCGGTGACGCTCAGCAGGACCGTGAGGCGGCGCGGCACCGACTACACGCGGCTCTCCTCCGTCTTCGGCCTCGTCGCCGACATCACCCAAGGCGACGTCTCCCTCGAAGAGGCCTACCGGCGCCTCGCCGAGATGCGGCGCAACAGGCACCCGTACACCAAATGGGCGCTCAGCGCCGCCAGCGGCGCCCTCTCCGGAGCGGCGTCCCTGCTCGTCGGCGGCGACGCGCTGGTCTTCTTCCTCGCCGCGCTCGGCGCCATCCTCGGCGACCGCCTCGCCTGGCTGTGCGCGGCACGCGGACTGCCCGAGTTCTACCAGTTCGCGGCGGCTGCGATGCCGCCCGCCGGCATAGGGGTCAGCGTCGCGCTGCTCTCCCAGCACACCGACACGAACATCCAGGCCTCAGCCGTCATCACCGGTGGCCTCTTCGCCCTGATCCCCGGACGGGCGCTCGTGGCAGCCGTCCAGGACGGGCTGACCGGCTTCTACATCACCGCCGCGGCACGCCTGCTGGAGGTCGTCTACCTGATCGTCGGCATCGTCTGCGGCGTCCTGATGATCCTCTACGTCGGCGACCGGCTGCACGCCCAGCTCACCCCGGACGTCGTCTACCACGCCAACCGTCCGGTCACCCAACTGCTGGCGTCGATGCTGCTGACCCTGGCCTTCTGCATCCTGCTCCAGCAGGAGAGGCACACCATCGTGCTGGCCACGCTCAACGGCGGCGTCGCATGGCTGATCTTCGGAGCCCTCTCCACGGCGGGCGTCAAACCCGTGCCCGCCACCGTGATGGCCGCCGGGCTCGTCGGCCTCTTCGGCCAGCTGCTGTCCCGCTACCAGTTCGCGTCCTCGCTGCCGTACATCACCGCGGCGATCGGACCGCTGCTGCCCGGTAGCAACACCTACTTCGGGCTGCTGAACATCGCGCAGGAGGACGTCAACAAGGGTTTCGAGCATCTGGCCACCGCGGGGGCGCTGGCGCTGGCCATCGCGATCGGGGTGAACCTCGGCGGGGAGCTCGCCAGGCTGTTCATCAAGACCCCGGGCCAGGAAACCCCCCTCCCCGGCCGCCGAGCCGCCAAACGCACCCGCGGCTTCTGACCCCCTGCGCGCAAGCGCCGAGCCCCTCTCACCCAAGAGAGAGCCTGCTCTCCCTACGGGGCTCCTAGGGGGCGGAGCCCCGTAGGGGGGGGC
>NZ_JASKYT010000660.1:0-1576 GCF_041028275.1 Streptomyces sp. PU-14G | reverse complement strand
GGGCTGGTCACCGCCGAGTGCCGGGGCCGCCCCACCGTCTTCTTCCTGCACCTGGACGGCCCGCTGGCCCGGGCCGCCACCCCGGACGCGGAACGCGTGTTCGCGCGGTCAGCCAACTCCGTAACCGATCGCCTCGGTTGCCCGGCCGTGGGGCCGCGCGGATGACCGGGGCGGACTCCAAGGGAAAGAGCAACATGAACGACAACCCCGAGGACCCCGAGGACCCCGAGGGCCCGGCGACCGCCGCCCCGCCCTCCGCACCCGGTGCTGCGGCACCCGGTGCTGCGGCACCCGGCGCTGCGGGACGCCTGCGCCGGATGGCGCGCAGCCGGGGCGGCATCGCTGTCGTCGGCGCGCTCGTCGGGGCGTTGCTCGGCACCGGCGTCATGAGCTGGCGCTCCGGAGAACTGCCCTTCGTGGCACAGGACATGTGCTGGGGATCGCTCTCGCCCGACGTCGCGGAGGCGCTGTTCACCGACACGGACGTGCGCGGCACCGAGTTGCCGCTGCGCCGGGCGACGGAAGACCAGATGCACACCGAGTGCAGCATGCAGGGGTTCGGCGCCGACGAACTGGAGTCGGAGGTCACCGCTTCGGTGCGGACGCTGGGCGAGCTGAGGGGCGCGCAGGCGTGGGACTGGACGAGGCAGTACCTCTCCTCCCGTATGACTCCGCTGGGCGACGGGGTCACCGGCATGGCGTCCTCCCAACGCGCCTGGGTGGCGCTCCCCACCAGCTGCCATGAAAGGAAGTACGAGCCGGGCGAGGACCCGCCGTTGCGGGTGGTCACGCTGGCCTCGGGGGCGTCCGACCCCGACTACGTGAACGAGGTCGACGCGCGGCGGGGCCTCGACGCGATGTCCCGCGCGGTCGTGCGGCTGGCCAACGGGGTCATGGAAAGGTACGGCTGCGAAGGCCGGTACCCGGACCCGCCGAAGCTGCCAGGACCACCGGAGGGGAAGCGCGTCAAGGCACTGGACGACGACCGGCTGTGCGGCGTCCAGGGCGTGGAGCTGCCCAACTGGGCGCGCGGAAAGGACGTGTCCGTGGCGCGTACCACACCGGGCACCGAGCCGGAGGGGCCCGTCCCGGGCGGCATCCGCTCGTGCGACGTGGGCCGGCCCTTCGCCCTGGACAGGATCCGGCTGGCGACCGTCGCGGACCCGCGACTGGCCGGAGTCGTCTCCCGCGTTCTCGGCGCGCGGGCCGACCGCCTCGGCGGTGACGGCGAGGGCGCCCACGCGGGCGGCCTCAGCGTCTACACGGCGGACTGCCAGCGGGGCCGGACCGCGTTCGTGGCGTGGGAGAAGGAACCCGCGGAGGAGGGCGACGCGGCACCGGACCGCCGATCACTGGGTCTCGCCGTGCTTCCCTCCTACGTCAAGGCCGAGGCGAAGCGCGTCGGCTGCGGCGAGGTGAACGTGAAGGTGCCGCACCTCCCCGCCACATGAGCCCCGTGCCTTCCCGGCACGTCCTCCACCGCCCCGCATGGTCATCGGGACCACGCGGGAGCGGACGGGGGCGGGCCGGGCCCGGGCGGGGGCGAAGCCGCGGTGCCCGACGCGCTGAGCACCGC
>NZ_JASKYT010000066.1:0-24726 GCF_041028275.1 Streptomyces sp. PU-14G | reverse complement strand
GGTCTCGGCTGGGCTGGTCCCGGCTGTGCCGGTCCCGGCTGCGCCGGTCTCGGCCCCCCCCCCCCCCCCCCCCCCCGGGCGGCCGGTACTGGATGACGGCGGCGGCCGTCCCGGTCGGGGCGGTGAACATCCACGCGTCCCCGTCACTGGCGCCCGGTGCCCGGTGCCCGGGCGCCCGGCGGCGCCCGGTGCCGGTGACTGGGACGCGGCGTGCGCTCAGTCCGTGCCCTCCCCGTCGGCTGTGCCGGTCTCGGCTGTGCTGGTCCCGGCTGTGCCGGTCCCGGCTGCGCCGGTCTCGGCTGTGCTCGTCTCCGCCGTGCCGGTCCGTGCCGCCTCGGCGGCGCGCGCGGACTCCGTGAGCAGGGCGCGCAGGCGCGTCACCCGTTCCGGGGCCGGGCCCGAGACGACGGCGCGGGGCAGGGCGTCACCGGCGCCGTGGACGACGGAGAGGTGCTGCTCGCCGCGGCCGAACGCGGTGTAGACCCACTCGCGGGAGAGCGCCCCCGTGGCGTCTCCTGGCAGCACCACGACGGCGGCAGGCCAGCGCAGGCCCGCTGCCTGGTGTGCCGTCATCGCCCAGCCGTGCCGCACGGTCTCCGGCACCCTGTCGGGCGGGACCGTGAGCGTGTGCCCGTGACAGGTGAGGTGGAGGCCTTCCTCGTCCGCGGAGGCCACCGTGCCGACCTCGGTACGGCCGGGTGCGGGGGAGTGGGCGACGCGGTCCCCGGGGTCGAAGCCGGCGAACCGGCCGGGACCCGGGTTGAGCCGTTCCTTGAGCGCGGCGTTCAGCGCGCGGGTGCCCGCGGAACCGCCGTGCCCCGGGGTGATCACCTGGGTCTCCTCCGCGGGCACTCCGATGGCCCTGGGCACCGAGTCGGCGACGAGTTGCACGGTGCGGTGGACGGCCTCGCCCGCGTCGTGCACGGGGACGATGACGACCTCCTTGCCGGGGGCCTCCACCTGCAGCAGCTCACCGACGCCGATGCCCGACACCAGCTCGCCGACCGGGCCCGGGTCCGGTGTACGTGAGGCGACATGCGGGCAGTACCGGGCCGCGGCCAGGTCGCGGAACACCTGCCCGGGGCCTGCCGCGCCGAGCACTCCCGGATCGCCGCTGAGCACCAGCCGCACTCCGTCCGGCAGGGATTCGAGCAGCGCCGCGGCCCCCTCGGCGTCGAGCTGCGGCGCGTCGCACACGGCCAGCAGGTCCACCGCGAGCATCCCTTCGGCGTCCCGTTCCGGTCCCTCGGTCCCGGCGAGGGTTCCGGCGACGGTGGCGCAGCCGGCGTCCGCCTCCGCACGGGCGCGGCTCTCCTCGCCCGCGCCGTCCGCCTGCGTGCCCGCGGTCGTGGTGCCGTCGGGCCCGGGGGGCGCCCCGATGGGTCCGTCGGGGCCAGTGACAGCCTCGACGAGCCGCGTCATGCGGGACCGTCCGTCATCCGTATGGGTGAGGGCCCAGGCGCGCAGCCCGAGCCGCCGTGCCGCGACGACGAGCGCGGCGATCTCCGCACGGGACGCCTCGCCCCCCGAGTGGGTGACCAGCCCGCTGTCTGCCGCGGCGGTGATGAGCTCTTTCGCCGACGGGGAAGGTGCCGCCTCGGCCGCAGCGGACCAGCTCTGCGCGGCGGACCCCGCCGCCGTGTCCGCCGGCGTCGCCGCGCCCGCCGATGCCGCCGTGTCCGCCGATGCCGCCGCGCCCGCCGATGCCGCCGTGTCCGCCGACACCCCCGTGCCCGCCGCCGCGTCCCTTGCCGGCGGCGCCGCTTCCCTCGCCTGCGGCGTCACCGCCGTCCCGAAGGTGCTCGCGATCCGGGCGAGGCCGTCGGCGAGGCTCTCCTCCGCCAGCGCGTAGCGGTCGAGACCGACGAGCACCCGGACGGGGCGCTCCTCCTCGCCGGCCTCGTCCTCCCCTCCCGGCCGGGAGCCCCCTTCGGCGGGCAGGGAGGGGCCGGCGTCCAGCGCGTCCTCGAAGACGAGCACCGCTCCCGCGTCCACGGCCTCACGGACCGCTTCCTGGGGGTCGGGCAGCGCGTGCCGGGCCAGGCCCTCGGCGAGGGCGGCCGGCTCCTGCACCGTGTCGCCTCGCAGCGCTGCGCGTTCCAGCAGCCGTACGACGAGCGCGACCGCCCGCCGCGCGTCTCCGGGGCCGGCCTCCTCACCGAGCAGGGCGCGGGCGAATCGGTCGGCCTGCTCGGGCTGCACCCCCGCGACCGCCAGGAGCTGCCACGGGTCGGCGCGCAGCACCTCGGCGGCGCCCTCCCCGAGGGTCTCGACCACGCACGGGGCCAGGGACTCGGGTGCGCCGCCTTCCGCCAGCAGGGCCCGCACCTCCTCAGGCACCACGACCTGGCCCTCCCCACGCGCAGGGCGGGGCGCGGCCGGGGCGCCGCGCCCCGCAGGAACGCCCCCGGCGCCCGCGCGGTCCTGTGCCCCGTCGGCCGTCGGCCTGCGGGCCGCGGAGGCGGGCTGCTTCCGCTCGGTGAAGAAGGAGTCGGCGGAGCGCTCGCCGCTCTCCACTGCGCGGACGGCGGCGAGGAGTTCGGCTGTCCGATCGTTGCTCACAGCTCGCTCCAGTCATGGTCGGGGTAGCGGTGCACGGGCGCCGAGACGTCGTCCAGCGCCGCGCGAATTTCTCCAGGAAGACTAAGACCCTCCACTGACAGCGCCTCCATGAGCTGCTGCGACGTCCGTGCGCCGACGATCGGTGCCGTCACGCCCGGCCGGTCGCGCACCCACGCCAGTGCCACCTGAAGCGGGGGCAGCGCGAGGCCGTCCGCCGCTGTCGCCACCGCGTCCACGATCCGTCCGGCGGTCTCGTCCAGGTACGGTTCGACGAACGGCGCGAGTCGCTCGGAGGCGCCGCGCGATCCCGGGGGCGGAGGTCCCGGCTGCCGGTACTTGGCGGTGAGCACCCCGCGGCCCAGCGGCGAGGAGGGCAGCAGTCCGATGCCGAGGTCGAGCGCAGCGGGCAGCACCTCGCGTTCGATTCCGCGCTGCAGCAGCGAGTACTCCATCTGGGTGCTGGCCAGCCGGTGCCGTATGCCCGGCGCGGCCAGTTGCCAGGTGCCGGCCTTGGCCAGCTGCCAGCCCGAGAAGTTCGACACTCCGGCGTAGCGGGCGCGCCCGCTGGCCACGGCGGTGTCCAGCGCCTGGAGCGTCTCCTCCAGCGGTGTGCACGGATCCCAGGCGTGCACCTGCCACAGGTCCACGTAGTCGGTGCCGAGCCGTTCCAGGGAGGCGTCGAGTGCGGCGAGGAGGTGGCCGCGCGAGCAGTCGAAGCGGCGGTCGGCTTCCGGGACGCCGCCGGCCTTGGTGGCGATGACCAGGTCGCGGCGCGGCACCAGGTCGTGCACCATCCGTCCCAGCAGGTACTCGGCCTCTCCGTCGCCGTACACGTCGGCGGTGTCCACGAGGGTGCCGCCCGCCTCCCAGAACGCCTTGAGCTGGTCGGCGGCGTTGCGTACGTGCTGTTCGTGGCTTGCGCCGGGCTCCTCGAGGCCGCCGCGCACCCCGCCGCCACCGGAGGGCCCGCCGCTGCCCCGCGCCCAGCTGAGGGTGCCGAGACCGATCCGGGATACGCGCAGGCCAGTGCGGCCGAGGTGCCTTAGCTCCATGGGCGTTGAGCGTAGTTGTGGCGGGCGTTAGAGTCCGTGGGGTACGGGACATTACTGATCAGTAGGGAGTTGGGTGCGGATGGGGATGCGACTGGGCATCAACCTCGGCTACTGGGGCGCCGGGATGGATGCCGACAACCTGGCCGTCGCCAAGGAGGCCGACCGACTCGGCTACGACGTGTGCTGGGCGGCCGAGGCGTACGGGTCGGACGCCGCGACCGTGCTCACCTGGGTGGCGGCCCAGACCGAGCGGATCGACGTCGCCTCCGGCATCTTCCAGATCCCGGCGCGGACCCCGGCCATGACCGCCATGACGGCCGCGACGCTCGACTCGCTCTCCGGCGGACGCTTCCGACTCGGCCTCGGTGTCTCCGGACCGCAGGTGTCGGAGGGCTGGTACGGGGTGAAGTTCGACAAGCCGCTCGCCCGCACCCGCGAGTACGTGGAGATCATCCGCAAGGCGATGTCCCGCGAACGGCTGACCCACGAGGGTGAGCACTGGACGCTTCCGCTGCCCGGCGGCCCCGGCAAGCCCATCAAGCTGACCGTCCACCCCGAGCGGGAGGAGATCCCGCTCTACATCGCCGCGATCGGGCCCAGGAACCTGGAGCAGACCGGCGAGATCGCGAACGGCGCGCTGCTGGTCTTCTTCTCCCCCGAGCACGCCGAGGAGACGACTCTCCAGCACCTGCGGGCGGGCCGCGAGAAGGCCGGCAAGAGCATGGACGGCTTCGACGTGTGCCCCACCGTCCCGATGGCCGTGGGCGACGACATCGACGCGCTGGCCGACCTCTTCCGCCCCTACACCGCGCTGTACGTGGGCGGCATGGGCAGCCGCAAGCAGAACTTCTACAACAAGCTCGCCCAGCGCATGGGCTACGCGAACGAGGCCGCCGAGATCCAGGACAAGTACCTGGCGGGAGACAAGGAGGGAGCCGCCGCCGCCGTCCCGCGCGACCTGATCGACTCCACCACGCTGATCGGCCCCGTGGAGCGCGTCGCCGAGCGGATGCGGGCCTACGCGGACGCCGGGGTGACGACACTGTCGCTGGCCCCCGCGGGGTTCTCGCTGGACGAGCGGCTGGCCTCTCTGCGGGCCGGCGTCGAGGCCCTGGAGCGGGCCGGGCTGGCCTCGTAGGGCTCCCGCACGCCGCACGGGCGGCCCCGCGAGGCGCTGCGGAGCGCCCTGCGTACGGCGCGGGGCACCGCTCCGGCCGTGCGGGCGATTCGGCCGTGCGGCGACCCGGCTGTGCGGCGACCCGGCCGTGCGGCGCTCCTGCCGCGCACGGCCCAGCCGCACGCGGCTCCTGCCGCGCACGGCCCAGCCGCACGCGGCTCCGGCTGCGCGGCGCTCCGGACGTGTTCGCGGCCGTGGTGGGGGCTCGGGGGTCATCCCCGCCACGGCCGTCAGGCAGCACAACGCCGCTCCGTTCGCGCGGTTACGCGGCGGAGGCGAGGTTACGCGCCGGGCCGAACGCGCCTGATGCGTTCGGCGCAGAACGGCTCAGCATCTGTTGCCCCGAGGCGTACGTGGCATTTGACTCGTTCCTTGCGGATGTCGTGCTTTGTGGGATCTCGCGCACGGAGGTGGCAGCGATGCTCTCGGCCAGGAGTCTGTTCACGGAAATCCTCGACAACGACGAGTCCTTCCGGCTCTTCTGTTCCATCGCCGCCAGCGGCGAGGCGCAGGGAGGATGGGAGAACGGCCGTATCGCCGCGCTCGTCCCCGAAACCCAGCGCCATCTCGCGCCGAAGGTCGCCCGGCACGGTGCGGACGAGGACAAGCACGGCCGGATCTTCATGGCGCTGCTGAGCAAGCGGGGGCTGGAGGCGGCGCCGATCCCCGACGACACCGACTACACGATGATCCTCGAAGGCCTGGGCATCGGCCTGGCCCACGAGAAGCTGCGCCGCGACGAGCCGCTGACCGAGCGGGACGTGCTCGCCTATCTCGCGCACAGCCGGGTCACCGAGCAGCGGGCCGCCGAGGAGATGGCCCTGTTGTCGAAGGTGGCGGGCGACCGGCCCGACCTCGGCCGCGCGGTCACCATGATCTCGCGGGACGAGGACAACCACCTCGCCTACTGCCACGAGGAACTGCTCCGTCTGGCCAGGTCCGGGCACGGCCGCACCATCCACGCGCTGCTGCGGGAGAGCGCCATGGCGGAGATCAAGGTCTACCGCGACGTCGGTCTCGCGGTGATGAGCCGCATGGCGCGCATCCTGGGCTGGTCACGCGCCAGGTACACGCTCATCGCGCTGGGCATCCACGGCCGGTACGCGTACGAGCGGCTGGGCGGCTGGCGGCGCATGGTCCGCCTGCGGATGCCCGAGCGGCGCGACGCGCTGGGTACGGGCCCGGCGGGCGCGGCCCCCGAGTTCGCGTGAGGCTCAGAACCAGTCCCTGCGCTTGAAGATCCGGAACAGCACCACGCAGATGGCCACCATCAGCAGGATCGTCGCCGGGTAGCCCCACACCCAGTGCAGCTCGGGCATGTGGTCGAAGTTCATGCCGTAGACCCCGGCGATGGCCGTCGGTACGGCGAACATCGCCGCCCAGGCCGAGATCTTGCGCATGTCGTCGTTCTGGCGCACGCCCATCTGCGCCAGGTACGCCGAGAGGATGTCCGTCAGCAGCCGGTCGATGGACTCCACCTGCTCGTTGACCCGCGAGAGGTGGTCGGCCACGTCGCGGAAGAACAGCCGCGAGTCCTTGTGCACGAACGGCAGCCCCGCGCCCGTCAACCGGGTGACCGGGTCGGTCAGCGGCACGGTGGCCCTGCGGAACTCCAGGGCGCGGCGTTTGAAGTCGTAGATCCGGCCGGCCGTGACCGCGCCGAGCCGCGCCTCCTTGGCGAAGACGGCGGCCTCCAGCTCGTCCAGATCCTCGTGGAGCGCGGCGGCGACGTCGAGATAGTGGTCGACGATGGTGTCGCTGACCGCGTACATCACCGCTGTGGGGCCGTGCCGCAGGACCTCGGGCTCCTCCTCCAGGCGCCTGCGGACCGAACCGAGCGGGTTCGCCTCGCCGTGCCGGACGGTCAGCACGAAGGAGTCGCCCACGAACACCATCAGCTCACCCGTGCTCAGGGAGCCTGCCTCGCCGTCGTACCCGACCGGTTTGAGCACCAGGAACAGCGAGTCCGCGTAGACCTCCAGCTTCGGCCGCTGGTGGGCGTGCAGGGAGTCCTCCACCGCCAGCGGATGCAGCCCGAAGTCGCGGGTGATCCGGCCGAACTCGTCCTCGGTCGGCTCGTACAGGCCGACCCACAAGAACGCGTCGTCGAGGGAGCGGGCCTGGTGCAGCGCGGCCGAGAAGTCCTCCGGCTGCTCGGACCTGTGCCCGTGCCGGTAGAGCGCGCAATCGACGATCACCTCTCGCATTGTCCCGGGCCCAGGCCGCCCCACAACCGGGGCAGCCGCATCCGGGTGCGCTCGCTTAGGGTTGCGGCATGCCCACGCTCATCCTCGTACGTCACGGCAGGTCGACGGCGAACACCGAGGGACTGCTGGCCGGTCGCACGCCCGGGGTCGCCCTGGACGAGCACGGCCAGCGGCAGGCCTCCGGGCTGGTGCGCCGGCTCGCCGAGCTGCCCCTGGCCGCCGCCGTCAGCAGCCCGCTGCGCCGCTGTCAGGACACCCTCGCCCCACTGGCCGAAGCCCGCCCCGAGATGCCGCTGCACACCGAGGAGCGCCTCAACGAGTGCGACTACGGTCAGTGGTCGGGGCGCAAGCTCGCCGAGCTGAACGACGAGCCCCTCATGGCCACCGTGCAGCGCCATCCCTCGGCCGCCGCCTTCCCCGGCGGCGAGTCGATGCGCGCCATGCAGCACCGCGCGGTGGAGGCCGTACGCGACTGGAACGCCCGCATCGAGGCGGAACACGGGGCGAACGCCGTCTACCTGATGTGTTCGCACGGTGATGTCATCAAGTCGATCGTCGCCGACGCGCTCGGCATGCACCTCGACCTGTTCCAGCGCATATCGGTCGGCCCCTGTTCGGCCACGGCCCTCACCTATACGCCGCTGCGCCCCTTCCTGCTGCGGCTGGGCGACACGGGGGAACTCGGCTCCCTCGCGCCGCCGGTCCCAACCGAGGAGGAAAGCGACCCGGAGGAGGGAGCGCAGGGCAACGCGACGGTGGGGGGCAGCGCCTGAGCACGATGATCGGTACGCACAGTAGGGTGCGGTTGTCCGAAGCCACTCAAGCTGTCGATCCAACGGAGCAGAACGTGTCCCGTCAGGTGTTTCTGTACGACCCGCCGGACCGGTTCGTCGCCGGTACCGTCGGGCTGCCTGGCCGCCGCACCTTCTTCCTCCAGGCCAGCGGGCAAGGTCGCACCACCAGCGTGGCCCTGGAGAAGGCACAGGTCGAAGCGCTCGCCGAGCGGATCGACGAGCTGCTGGACGAGGTGGTGCGGCGCTCCGGCGGCAGCGCCCCCGTCCCCGCCGTGGCGCCTTCCGAGGTCGACGACACCGCGCCGCTGGTCTCCCCCGTGGAGGAGGAGTTCCGGGTCGGCACCATGGCGCTGGCCTGGGACGGCGAGGGCGAGCGCATGGTCGTGGAGGCGCAGGCCGTCGTCGAGCTGGAGCCCGGTGAGGACGAGGACCTCGCGGACGCCGAGGAGCGGCTGCTGCAGGACGACGAGAACGGCCCGCCGATGCTCCGGGTGCGGATCAGCGGGACCATGGCGCGGGCCTTCGCCAAGCGCGCCATGGAGGTCGTCAACGCGGGCCGCCCGCCGTGCCCCCTGTGCAGCCTGCCGCTCGATCCCGAAGGACACGTATGTCCGCGCCAGAACGGATACCGCCGGAGCGAATGAGCGGCACAGCATCCCGGAGCGTGGCGCAACCGGCCGCCGAGGCCACCCGGCGGCTGATCGCGCAGGGCACGCTCACCGTGCACGGACAGATCACCGAGGCGTCGAACGCCGTGCTGTTCGGCACGGTCGAGCACGAGGGGGTCGTCGTCCCCTGCGTCTACAAGCCGGTCGCCGGAGAGCGCCCGCTGTGGGACTTCCCCGACGGCAGTCTCGCGCAGCGCGAGGTGGCCGCCTACGAGGTCTCGCGCGCCACGGGATGGGACCTGATACCCGCGACGGTGCTGCGCGACGGCCCCTACGGGACGGGCATGTGCCAGGCGTGGGTGGGTGAACCGCCCGACGCGCGGGAGGACGGCCCCGCGAGGGGCGCGGGAGAGCGCGACGGGGAGGACGGCTCAGCGGGGGACAGCGCAGAGGAGGAACGCGCAGAGGGGGACAGCGCGGAGGAGAAGCGCGCAGAGGGGGACAGCGCGGAGGAGACCGGCGCCGAGGACGAGGAAGGCCCCGCGCCGCTGCTCGCCCTGGTGGACGAGCAGGAGCCGGGGGAGGGCTGGAAGGCCGTCGGCTTCGCGGACGTCGGCGGCGGCAGGACAGCGCTGCTCGTACACGCCGACGACCCCGCACTGCGGCGGCTCGCCGTCCTGGACGCGGTGATCAACAACGGCGACCGCAAGGGGGGCCATCTGCTGCCCCGTCCCGACGGCACCCTCTACGCCATCGACCACGGAGTCACCTTCCACGTCGACGACAAGCTGCGCACCCTCCTGTGGGGGTGGGCAGGCGAGAAGCTGACCGGAGAGGCGCTCGAAGCGCTGCGCACCCTCTCCGGCCGGCTCGCCGCAGGCGCTCCGCTGGCGACACGGCTGGCCGAGCTGCTGACGGACGCCGAGGTGGAGGCCGTCCGCAAGCGGGTCGAGGCGCTGCTCAGCTCGGGAACCCATCCGCTGCCGAGCGGCGACTGGCCCGCCATCCCCTGGCCCCCGGTCTGAGCACGAGGCGCTGTCTGCGGGCCGCTGCCGGTGGCCGCCCGGCAGCGGATGGGCCGCCCGGCGCCCGAACGGCGTGCATCCGGCCGGATACGGAACACCAGTCCGGGTTAGGCTCAGGGCATGCATGCCTGGCCCGCTACCGAGGTCCCCGTCCTGCCTGGCCAGGGCCGCGACCTCGACATCCACGACACCGCGACCGGTGGTCGGGTGGCTCTCGCCCCCGGTCCTGTCGCCCGTCTCTACGTGTGTGGCATCACGCCTTATGACGCCACGCACCTGGGGCACGCGGCGACCTACAACGCGTTCGACCTCGTACAGCGCGTGTGGCTCGACACCAAGCGGCAGGTTCACTACATACAGAACGTCACCGACATCGACGATCCACTCCTGGAGCGGGCCGTCGCCACGGGCACCGACTGGACGGCCCTGGCCGAGCGCGAAACGGCACTCTTCCGCGAGGACATGACGGCGCTGCGGATGCTGCCGCCGAAGCACTACGTCGGCGCCGTGGAAGCCATCCCGAAGATCGTTCCGCTGGTCGAGCGGCTGCGCGAGGTGGGCGCCGCCTACGAACTGGAGGGGGACGTCTACTTCTCCGTCGAGTCCGACGCCCACTTCGGCGAGGTCTCCCGCTACGACGCGGAGACGATGCGGCTGCTGTCCGCCGAGCGCGGCGGCGACCCCGAGCGGCCCGGCAAGAAGAACCCGCTCGACCCGATGCTGTGGGTGGCGGCCCGCGAGGGGGAGCCCCACTGGGACGGCGGTTCCCTCGGCCCCGGGCGCCCCGGCTGGCACATCGAGTGCGTGGCCATCGCCCTGGAACACCTGGGCATGTCCTTCGACGTGCAGGGCGGCGGGTCCGACCTGGCCTTCCCGCACCACGAGATGGGTGCCTCGCACGCGCAGGCCCTCACGGGGGAGTACCCCTTCGCCCGCACGTACGTGCACGCGGGGATGGTCGGTCTGGACGGCGAGAAGATGTCCAAGTCCAAGGGCAACCTCGTCTTCGTCTCGCAGCTGAGGCGGGACGGCGTCGATCCGGCCGCCATCCGGCTCGCCCTGCTGGCCCACCACTACCGTGCCGACTGGGAGTACACGCAGACGGTTCTGGACGAGGCGAAGGAGCGTCTCGCGCGCTGGCGCGCCGCGGTCTCGCGCCCCGACGGACCGCCCGCCGAGGACATGCTGGAGAGCGTGCGGGTCGCCCTCGCGGACGACCTCGACAGCCCCGCCGCGCTGGCCGCGGTGGACGCCTGGGCCGAGGAGCAGGCCACCCGTGGCGGCACGGACGAGGGCGCCCCGGGGCTCGTCTCCCGGACGGTGGACGCCCTGCTGGGTGTGGCGCTGTAGACGTCCCGTTTCGCCCGGCGGCCCGGCGGTGCCACTGAACACGGCGCCGCCGGGCCGCCGCGTAGGGAGGCGGGGGCGGAGCCGCAGGGCGTGCGTGCCGCGCGGCCGTGAGAGCTTACGGCCACGCGCCGTAGGGCGGGCTACTCGTCGCCGTCCTCGTCGGTGTCGCCTGGCCTGGGCGGTTCACCGCCGGGCTTGGGCGGCGGGGGCTGCGCCCCGGAGTCCCTGCGGTAGGGGGCCGTGCCCGGCCCGGTCCCGCCGTCGGGGGTGCCGTCGCGCCGACGCAGGTAGCGCTCGAACTCCTTCGCGATGGCCTCGCCCGAGGCCTCCGGCAGCTCGGCGGTGTCCCGCGCCTCCTCCAGGGACTGGACGTACTCGGCGACCTCGCTGTCCTCGGCGGCGAGCTGGTCGACGCCCAGCTGCCAGGCGCGCGCGTCCTCCGCGAGCTCTCCCATCGGGATGCGCACACCCAGCATGTCCTCGAGGCGGTTGAGGAGGGCGAGCGTCGCCTTCGGGTTGGGCGGCTGGGAGACGTAGTGCGGCACGGCGGCCCACAGGCTGGCGGCGGGAACGCCCGCATGGGTGCAGGCCTCCTGGAGGATGCCGACGATGCCCGCCGGGCCCTCGTACCGCGACTCCTCCAGGTTCATGGTGCGGGCCAGGTCGGGGTCGGAGGTGACGGCGGTGACCGGGACGGGCCGGGTGTGCGGGGTGTCGCCGAGCAGCGCCCCCATCACGAGGACGAGTTCGACACCCAGTTCGTGGGCGAAGCCGAGGATCTCGTTGCAGAAGGAGCGCCACCGCATGCTGGGCTCGATGCCTCGCACCAGGACCAGGTCGCGGCGTTTGCCCTTGCCGTCGGCGTCCTCGACGCGGATCACGGACAGGCGCGTGGTGGGCCAGGTGACCTTGCGGACGCCGCCGTCCATGAAGACCTGCGGCCGGTTGACCTGGAAGTCGTAGTAGTCCTCCGCGTCGAGGGCGGCGAAGACCTCCCCCTTCCACTCCCGCTCCAGGTGTGCCACCGCCGTGGAGGCGGCGTCCCCCGCGTCGTTCCATCCCTCGAACGCGGCCACCATGACTGGGTCGACCAGCTCTGGAACCCCCTCCAGCTCGATCACCCAGCGCCTCCTTAGCCTGCTTTCGCCTGTGCGGCGTGCCGTTCCGTCTGCCCCGCGCCGGCCGCTGCTCCCGCTGCCGCCGACGCGCTTCGTGCGGGCCCCAGCCTACGGCGTGACAGTGCCCGAGCCGCAGCCCCCGCACGACGCCCGTGACCGCCGCGCATCCCGGGTGGGCACGCTTGTCCGAGACGTACGTCGGATCTGTGGGCGGCCGGGGTCAGAGGGTCGAGCGCAGCCACTGCTCCACGCTGGCGATGTGCACCGTCGCCCAGGAGCGCGCGGCCTCCGCGTCGCGGGCGCGCAGCGCGGCGAGGATCTGCCGGTGCTCGTGCAGGGTGCGGCTGACGGCGTCCTGCTGGGTGAGCCCCCGCCACACCCTGGCGCGGGTCGTCGGCCCCGACAGGCCGTCCAGCAGCGAGCACAGCACGGTGTTGCCGCAGGACGCCACGATGCGCCGGTGGAACTCCAGGTCGGCTGCGACCAGTTCCTCCACGGAGGGCTCCGTGCCCAGGGCGTCCAGCTGGCCCTCCAGTGCGTCCAACTCCTCCTCGGCGATCCGCTGCCCGGCCATCGCCGTGGCGGCGGGCTCCAGGATGCGGCGTACGGCGAGGAACTCCAGCACGGTGTCGTCGCGGTGGAAGTCGACGACGAAGCTCATCGCCTCCAGCAGCAGTTTCGGATCGAGACTGGTCACGTAGGTGCCGTCGCCCTGGCGCACGTCCAGGACCCTGATGAGGGCCAGGGCGCGGACCGCCTCGCGCAGGGAGTTGCGCGACAGGCCCAGCTCGGTGGCCAGCTCGCTCTCCTTGGGCAGCCGGTCACCGGGGCCCAGCGCGCCCGAGACGATCATCCCCTTGATCTTCTCGATCGCCTCGTCGGTAACCGCCACGCTGCCTCCCATAGACATCGGATGTCTGCTCGTCGATTATGAACCGTCCGTCGCACGCCGCCCCCGCAGGCCGTCCGCCCAGTCTTTCGCCGTCGCCGCGGAACCGACATACCGGGCGACGGAGCGCCGCACGCCACCGGCCCCGGCCCTGGCCCCGGTGTTCATCCCAGGGACAGTGCCACGAGCGCCCCCTCGACAGGGTGTCGAGGGGGCGCTCGTTACGAAACTGCCGAACTGGTGTGCTGCTCAGCGCTGCTGGAGCAGCTCCCCGATCCGGCCGCGGACCTCGTCGCTGTCCAGACCGCGGATCGTCAGCGTGGTGCGGCGGCGCGCCACGTCGTCCACCGTCTCGGCCCACTCGTGGTCGCGGGCGTAGACGACCTGGGCCCAGATCTCCGGCCCGTCCGGGTGGATGCGCTCGCCGAGCGCGGGGTCCTCGTTGACCAGGCGGGCGATGTCGAAGGAGAGCGAACCGTAATGGGTGGCCAGCTGGCGTGCGGTCAGCGGGTCCATCCGTACGCCGGGCTCGCGGTCGACCAGCAGCCGGTGCGCCACCGCGTTGGGGTTGGCGATGCCGGGCAGCGGGGTACGCCGCACCAGGTCCTTCACCGGCACGCTATCGTCGGCGATGCCTCCGCCAGGCAGCTTCTCCAGCTTGTCCATCACCGTGCGGCCGATGTGCCGGTAGGTCGTCCACTTGCCGCCCGCGACCGACAGCATGCCGCCGCGGCCCTCGGTGACCACCGTCTCGCGCTTGGCGGACTCCACGCCACCGGGGCCGCCGGGCAGCACCCGCAGCCCGGCGAACGCGTACGTCATCGCGTCGCGGTCGAGGTCGGCGTCCCGCACCGAGAAGGCGGCCTCGTCCAGGATCTGCTGGATGTCGGACTCGGTCGCGGCGACGTCGGCCGGGTCGCCGGTGTACTCCTCGTCCGTGGTGCCCAGCAGTAGCTGGTCCTCCCACGGCAGCGCGAAGGTGATGCGGTACTTGTCGATCGGGGTGGCCATCGCGGCGCGCCACGGCGACTTGCGCTTGAGCACCAGGTGGGCACCCTTGGACAGCCTGATGGAGGGCGCCGCACCGCTGTCCTCCATCGTCCGCAGGTGGTCCACCCACGGTCCCGTCGCGTTCAGCACCAGGCGGGCGTTGACGCCGAACTCGCTACCGTCCGTGCGGTCCTTGAGCTCCGCGCCGGTGACCCGGCCGCCGGTGAAGCGCAGCCCGGTGACCTCCGCGTGGTTGAGCACCACGGCACCCGACTCGACCGCGGCGCGTACCGTCATCACGGCCATCCGCGAGTCGTTCATCTGGTGGTCGCCGTAGACCGCGACGGCCTTGAGGTTGTCGGTACGCAGCGCCGGGTTGTCGGCCGCGGCCTTCGCCGGGGAGATGACACGGCCCACGCCGTCGCCGAACGCGGACAGCGCCGAGTAGGCGAAGACGCCCGCGCCCAGCTTCGCCGCGCCGTGCGGACCGCCCTTGTAGACGGGCAGGTAGAAGGTGAGCGGGTTGACCAGGTGCGGGGCCACGTCCTTGGCCAGCACCCGGCGCTCGTGGTGGTTCTCCGCGACGAGCTTGACCGCGCCGGTCTGCAGGTAGCGCAGGCCGCCGTGGACCAGCTTCGAGGACGCGGACGAGGTGGCGCCGGCGAAGTCACCGGCGTCCACCATCGCGACCCGCAGCCCCGACTGCGCGGCGTGCCAGGCGACCGAGGTCCCCAGGATGCCGCCGCCTATGACCAGCAGGTCGTACGTCGCGTTCGCGAGCAGCCCTCTGGTCTCTGCGCGGCCAGGATTGCTGCCGGCAGTCGGGTGCGTCCCGAGGGTGGGGACGCTCTGCAGGGTGTTCATTGCTCTCAGTTCTCCTCTTCGATCCAGCCCATGGTCCGCTCGACGGCCTTGAGCCAGTTCTTGTACTCCCGCTCGCGCGTGTCCGCGTCCATGCGGGGGGTCCATTCCGCGGCGCGCTTCCAGTTGGCCCGCAGCTCCTCGGTGTCCGACCAGAAGCCGACGGCCAGACCGGCCGCGTACGCCGCGCCGAGACAGGTCGTCTCGGCCACCATCGGACGGACGACCGGGGCGTCCAGCACGTCCGAGATGGTCTGCATCAGAAGGTTGTTCGCGGTCATGCCGCCGTCGACCTTGAGCGAGGACAGCTCCACCTCGGAGTCCTTCTGCATCGCGTCGACGATCTCCCGCGTCTGCCAGGCCGTGGCCTCCAGCACCGCGCGGGCCAGGTGCGCCTTGGTGACGTAGCGGGTCAGGCCCGCTATGACACCGCGCGCGTCCGAGCGCCAGTACGGGGCGAACAGCCCGGAGAAGGCCGGGACGAAGTAGGCGCCGCCGTTGTCCTCCACGGAGCTGGCCAGCGTCTCGATCTCCGCGGCGCTGTTGATCAGTCCCATCTGGTCGCGCATCCACTGCACCAGCGATCCGGTGACCGCGATGGAGCCCTCCAGCGCGAAGACCGGCTCCTGGTCGCCGATGCGGTAGCCGACCGTGGTGAGCAGCCCGTTGTAGGAGTTGACCGGCTGGTGCCCGGTGTTCATCAGCAGGAAGGTGCCGGTGCCGTAGGTGGACTTCGCCTCGCCCTGGTCGAAGCAGGTCTGGCCGAACAGCGCCGCCTGCTGGTCGCCGAGCGCGGAGGCCACGGGCAGCCCGGCCAGGTCACCGGTCGCCTCGCCGTACACCTCGGCAGAGGAGCGGATCTCGGGCAGCAGCGCCATCGGGATGCCGAGGGAGGCGCAGATCTTCTCGTCCCAGCTCATGGTGTGCAGGTTCATCAGCATGGTGCGGGACGCGTTGGTGACGTCCGTGACGTGCCTGCCGCCGTTGGGGCCGCCGGTCAGGTTCCAGATGACCCACGAGTCCATGGTGCCGAAGAGGATCTCGCCCTTCTCGGCGCGCTCGCGCAGCCCGTCCACGTTGTCGAGCAGCCAGCGGATCTTCGGGCCCGCGAAGTACGAGGCCAGCGGCAGCCCGGTCTCGCGGCGGAAGCGGTCCTGGCCGACGTTGCGGCCCAACTCCTTGCAGAGCGCGTCGGTGCGGGTGTCCTGCCAGACGATGGCGTTGTGCACCGGCTTGCCGGTGGCCTTCTCCCACAGCAGGGTCGTCTCGCGCTGGTTGGTGATGCCCAGCGCCAGCACGTCCTGCTTGGTGATCCCCGCCTTCTCCATCGCGCCGCTCACGACCTGCTGGACGTTGGTCCAGATCTCGGCCGCGTCGTGCTCGACCCAGCCCGGCTTGGGCAGGATCTGCTCGTGCTCCTTCTGGTCGACCGCGACGATCCGGCCGTCCTTGTCGAAGACGATGCAGCGGCTGGAGGTGGTGCCCTGGTCGATGGCCGCGATGAAGGGGCCGCCGCCGTGTGCGGAGGCGTGGGTCTCGTGGGTGTCGCTCATGGTGTGTGTGCTCCGATACGTCGTTGAGTCGGTCTGCCGGCCGGGGTGGCGGCCCGCCGCCTGGCGGGGCCCCACGGGCGAGGGATCATCCCCACGCGAGGTTGTAGATGCCCGCGGCGATCGCGGCGCCGACCAGCGGCCCCACCACCGGGACCCAGGCGTAGCTCCAGTCGCTGCCGCCCTTGTTGGGCAGCGGCAGCACCGCGTGGATGATCCGGGGACCGAGGTCGCGGACCGGGTTGATCGCGTAACCCGTCGGGCCACCGAGCGAGAGACCGATACCGACGACGACCAGCGCGGTGATCAGGGCGCCCATCCGCCCGAGGCCGACACTGCCGTCGGCGTCCTTGACCAGGCCCTGCGTGAGGATCGCGATGATCAGCACGAAGGTGGCGATGACCTCGGTGAGGAAGTTCAGCAGCGGCTTGCGCACCTCGGGGGAGGTGAAGAAGACGCCGTGCACGGGGCCGGGGTTCGGGGGCTTCGTCTTGCCCGTGTCGGTCTCCGCCGGCTTGAGCTCGCGGAGAGTGACCTGGAACTGGCTGTAGTAGGCCAGCCAGACGAGAACCGCGCCGATCATGGCGCCGAGCAGCTCGCTGCCCATGTAGACGGGCACGTCGCCCCAGGGGGTGTCGCCCTTGATGGCGAGGGCCAGGGTCACCGCCGGGTTCAGATGGGCACCCGAGGACTGCGCCACGTAGGCGCCCGTGAGCACCGCGAAGCCCCAGCCGAAGGCGACAGCCACCCAGCCGGCCTCGAACGCCTTGGAGCGCTTCAGGTTGACGGCGGCGCACACGCCGCCACCGAGGAGGACCAGCAGCATCGTGCCGAGGACCTCGCTCGTGAAGATGTCGGAGCTGGACACCCGCGGACTCCTTTGTCCTTTTGTCTTTGGGGGCACCCCCGGCCGGAGGCTGGGGGAGGATAAGCGGGTCGGGTCGGTAAGCCGGTCGTTTCCCGTCCGGTGTTCGACAATGTCGACCGCTGAACGGCAACTCTTCTCCTCTATGGAGATCACGTCAAGGGGCTGTGACGGATCACTCCCGGGTGCCCATCGTGCGGGCCCGCGCCCCGTCCGGCACGTCGGAGCGGGCCACCGGAGCGCCCGGGCCCCGGCACGCGCCGACGGACGCCGCGCTCCTGGGCCCCGGGCGGGTGCGAGCCCTCAGAAGCGCCGCGCGCCCAGATCACGCGAGACCGCCCGTGCCGTGTCGCGAACGGCAGCGACCAGCAGCGGACGCAGGTCCTCACCCTCGCAGACCCGCTCCACGGCCCCTGTGATGCCCACCGCGCCCACCGGCATCCCGCGCCGGTCGTGGATGGGGGCCGCCACCGAGGCGAGACCGTCCCAGGTCTCCTCCACGTCACACGCCCAGCCGCGCGCCCGGGTCAGCTCCAGCGCTCCCTCCAGACCGGCCTCGCCCGTCACCGTCCGCTCCGTGAACGCCTGCCGCTCCCCGTCCAGCGCCTCGCTCAGCGCCACCGGGTCGTAGGCCGACAGCACCTTGCCCAGCGCCGTGCTGTGCAGCGGCTGCATGGCGCCCACCTCCAGCACCTGGCGGCTGTCGTCCGGGCGGAAGACGTGGTGCACGATCAGCACCCCCTGCTGGTGCAGGACGCCCAGGTAGACGCTCTCGCCGCTGGAGCGGGCCAGGTCGTCCGTCCACACCAGGGCGCGTGCCCGCAGCTCGTGGACGTCCAGATAGCTGTTGCCCAGGCGCAGCAGCTCGGCGCCCAGCTGGTAGCGCCCCGTGGCCGCGTCCTGCTCGATGAAGCCCTCCTGCTGGAGAGTGCGGATCAGGCCGTGCGCGGTTCCCTTGGCGAGGTCGAGTGCGGTGGCGATCTCGGAGAGACCGAGCCGCCGCTCACCGCCCGCCAGCAGCCGCAGCACGGCTGCCGCCCGCTCCAGCGACTGGATGGTCCGGGCCATCGGTCCTCCCTGACCTGCCGTTCCGTCATTCGACAATGCCGAACGGTATCGCTTCATGCCGACGCGTCGGTAGTCGGGATCGAGCCGCGCTCTGGCGGGGGAGTGTCCGATGGTCGGAATGTCGACCTGCGCTCTTGCGTCCGCCCGCTACGCTGACCGGGTGCGCTGCCTCACCGGCGCGCAAAGCCGACAGCCGTCGCAACCCAGGGAGCCTCTTCCATGGTCTCGTCGCCGAGCAGCACGTCCGCATCCTCGAACCCCACCCGGGCCGACGCCCTCCGCCAGGCACTGGCCTCGCGCGTGGTCGTCGCCGACGGAGCGATGGGGACGATGATCCAGGCGCAGGACCCGACGCTGGAGGATTTCGAGCAGCTCGAGGGCTGCAACGAGATCCTGAACGTGACCCGTCCCGACATCATCCGATCGGTCCACGAGGAGTACTTCGCCGCCGGCGTGGACTGCGTGGAGACCAACACCTTCGGCGCCAACCACGCGGCGCTGGGTGAGTACGACATCACCGACCGTATCTTCGAGCTCTCCGAGAAGGGCGTGGCGATCGCCCGCGAGGTCGCCGAGGAGTTCGAGTCGTCCGACGGCCGGATGCGCTGGGTGCTGGGCTCCATGGGCCCCGGCACCAAGCTGCCCACCCTCGGACACGCCCCGTACGCCACCCTCAGGGACGCCTACCAGTGCAACGCCGAGGGCATGATCGCCGGCGGGGCCGACGCGCTGCTGGTGGAGACGACCCAGGACCTGCTGCAGACCAAGGCCTCGGTCATCGGCGCCCGCCGGGCCATGGAGGCCACCGGCGCGAGCCTGCCCCTGCTGTGCTCGGTCACCGTCGAGACGACCGGCACCATGCTGCTCGGCTCCGAGATCGGCGCGGCCCTCACGGCGCTGGAGCCGCTGGGCATCGACATGATCGGCCTGAACTGCGCCACGGGCCCGGCCGAGATGAGCGAGCACCTGCGCCACCTGGCCCAGCACGCCCGCGTCCCGCTCTCCTGCATGCCGAACGCCGGTCTGCCGGTGCTGGGCAAGGACGGCGCCAGCTATCCCCTCACCCCCGAGGAGCTGGCGGACGCGCACGACACCTTCGTCCGCGACTACGGGCTCTCCCTGGTCGGCGGGTGCTGCGGTACGACACCCGAACACCTGCGCCAGCTCGTGGAGCGGGTCCGGGGCATGGAGCAGACCGCGCGCGAGCCGCGCCCCGAGCCGTCGGCGGCCTCCCTCTACCAGGCGGTGCCCTTCCGCCAGGACACCTCGTACCTGGCCATCGGCGAGCGCACCAACGCCAACGGCTCCAAGAAGTTCCGCACGGCCATGCTGGACGGCCGCTGGGACGACTGCGTGGAGATCGCCCGCGAGCAGATCCGCGAGGGCGCCCACATGCTCGACCTGTGCGTCGACTACGTCGGCCGCGACGGCGTCGCCGACATGACGGAGCTGGCCGGACGGCTGGCCACCGCCTCCACGCTGCCGATCGTGCTGGACTCGACCGAGATCGCCGTCATCCAGGCAGGCCTGGAGAAGCTGGGCGGCCGTGCCGTCATCAACTCCGTCAACTACGAGGACGGCGCAGGCCCCGACTCCCGGTTCGCCAAGGTCACCAAGCTGGCCGCCGAGCACGGCGCCGCCCTCATCGCGCTGACCATCGACGAGGAGGGCCAGGCCCGCACGGCCGAGCACAAGGTCGCCATCGCCGAACGCCTCATCGAGGACCTCACGGCCAACTACGGCATCCGCGAGTCGGACATCCTCATCGACACCCTGACCTTCACCATCTGCACGGGCCAGGAGGAGTCCCGCAAGGACGGCGTCAACACCATCGAGGCCATCAGGCAGCTCAAGCGCAAGCACCCCGACGTGCAGACGGTGCTGGGCCTGTCGAACATCTCCTTCGGCCTCAACCCGGCCGCGCGCATCGTGCTCAACTCCGTCTTCCTCGACGAGTGCGTCAAGGCGGGGCTGGACTCCGCGATCGTGCACGCCAGCAAGATCCTGCCGATCGCCCGCTTCGACGACGAGCAGGTCGAGGTGGCCCGCGACCTGGTCTACGACCGGCGCAGCGAGGGCTACGACCCGCTCCAGAAGCTCATGCAGCTGTTCGAGGGCGCCACCGCGAAGTCGATGAAGGCGGGCAAGGCCGAGGAGCTGGCGGCCCTGCCACTGGAGGAGCGCCTCCAGCGCCGGATCATCGACGGCGAGCGCAACGGCCTGGAGGCCGACCTGGACGCCGCACTGGAGGAGCGTCCGGCGCTCGAGATCGTCAACGACACGCTGCTGGCCGGGATGAAGGTCGTCGGTGAGCTGTTCGGCTCGGGCCAGATGCAGCTGCCCTTCGTGCTCCAGTCGGCCGAGGTGATGAAGGCGGCCGTCGCCCACCTCGAACCGCACATGGAGAAGTCCGAGGACTCCGAGGGCAAGGGCACGATCGTGCTGGCCACGGTCCGCGGCGACGTCCACGACATCGGCAAGAACCTGGTGGACATCATCCTGTCCAACAACGGCTACCAGGTCGTCAACCTCGGCATCAAGCAGCCGGTGGGCGCCATCCTGGACGCCGCGGCCGAGCACAGGGCCGACGTGATCGGCATGTCGGGCCTGCTGGTGAAATCCACGGTGATCATGAAGGAGAACCTGGAGGAGCTCAACCAGCGCAAGATGGCCGACGACTTCCCCGTCATTCTCGGCGGCGCGGCCCTCACCCGTGCCTACGTCGAACAGGACCTGCACGAGATCTACGAGGGCGAGGTCCGCTACGCCAAGGACGCCTTCGAGGGGCTGAGCCTCATGGACGCCCTGATGGACGTCAAGCGCGGCGTGCCCGGCGCCAAGCTGCCCGAGCTCAAGCAGCGCCGGGTGGCCAAGCGCACCATCGACATCCCCGAGCCCGAGGAGAACGACGGCTCCATCCGGTCCGACGTGGCGGTGGACACGCCCGTGCCCACCCCGCCGTTCTGGGGCACCCGCGTCATCAAGGGCATCGGCCAGCACGACTACGCGTCCTGGATCGACGAAGGGGCGCTCTTCAAGGGCCAGTGGGGGCTCAAGGAGTCCCGCAAGGGCGACGGGCCCTCCTACGAGGAGCTGGTGGAGGCCGAGGGCAGGCCGCGGCTGCGCGGCTGGCTGGAGCGGCTGCAGACGGAGAACCTGCTGGAGGCGGCCGTCGTCTACGGCTACTTCCCCTGTCACTCCAAGGGCGACGATCTGATCCTGCTCGACGAGCAGGGCAACGAGCGCACCCGCTTCACCTTCCCCCGCCAGCGGCGCGGGCGCCGGCTGTGCCTGGCGGACTTCTTCCGGCCCGAGGACTCGGGCGAGACGGACGTGGTGGGTCTCCAGGTCGTCACCGTCGGCTCCCGGATCGGCGAGAAGACCGCCGAGCTGTTCGCGGACAACGCCTACCGCGACTACCTGGAGCTGCACGGCCTCTCGGTCCAGCTCGCCGAGGCACTGGCCGAGTACTGGCACGCGCGGGTCCGCGGCGAGCTCGGCTACGCGGGCGAGGACCCGAACGAGATGCAGGGCATGTTCGACCTGAAGTACCGGGGAGCGCGCTTCTCCCTGGGCTACGGTGCCTGCCCCAACCTGGAGGACCGGGCCAAGATCGCGGAGCTGCTGCGGCCCGAGCGGATCGGCGTCGAGCTCTCCGAGGAGTTCCAGCTCCACCCCGAACAGTCGACCGACGCCATCGTGCTGCACCACCCCGAGGCCAAGTACTTCAACGCGCGCTGAAGGCGCACGTCGTAGACTGATCGGTCCGGTACAGGCCGGTCGTCCCCTTCCACCGGGTTGGGAAGGAGGCGGCCGGCCTTGTCGTCCCTTTGGAGGTGTTCGCGGATGACCGGTACATCCCCCGCCGTCACCACCCTTACGGGTGAAGAACCCGCGCTGCAGGCCGTGCTGCTGGACATGGACGGCACGCTCGTCGCCACCGAGGACTTCTGGTGGGACGCGGAGGTGGAGGTCTTCGCCGAGCTGGGCCACCAGCTGCGGGACGAGTGGCGGCAGATCGTGGTCGGCGGCCCGATGTCGCGCAGCGCCGGGTTCCTCATCGAGGCCACGGCCGCGGACATCGCCCTGGACGAGCTCAGCGTGCTGCTGAACGCCAAGTTCACCGAGCGCCTCGACAAGGGCGTCGAACTGATGCCCGGGGCGCGCAGACTGCTGGCCGAGCTGGCGGCGCACCGGATCCCCGCCGCCCTGGTCTCGGCCTCCCACCGCTCCGTGGTGGACCGCATGCTCACCTGGATCGGCCGGGAGAACTTCGCCCTCACCGTCGCGGGGGACGAGCTGGTGCGCACGAAGCCCCACCCGGACCCCTATCTGATCGCGGCGCGCCGGCTGGGTGCCGATCCGGCACGGTGTGCCGTGGTCGAGGACACCGCCACCGGCGTCGCCGCGGGGGAGGCCGCGGGGTGCCAGGTCGTGGCCGTCCCCTCCGTCGCGCCCATCGAGCCCAAGTCGGGGCGCACCGTCGTGAGTTCGCTCGAAGAAGTCGATCTCGAATTGCTGCGTTCTCTGATCATGGTCGCTCGCTGAACGCCCGGCATTTCACCGGATCGGCATTGGCGGGTACTCGGAAACACCCCCGCGGGCGGGTGGGCCGGCGGATTCCGTAAGGCGTTGGAGAAGGGCGAATTCCGGTGTCCGGTGCCCGGATTGGTCCAGTGACGTTCGTCACGTTCGACCCCCTCGACAAGGGGCGCGGCGTGTGGTGCCCGTGTGACGGGTGGGGAAATTGTCCTTCCCTTGTGTCCGTATTGATGGAGCGAAGCTCCATACGTTCCCGCGTCCGGATAGCGGACAGGAAGCTCGTGGTTCCTGTCCGTGAAAGCTCCCTGATGGCCAGGGCTTCAGGGGCTACCCGAGCGGACGATTAATGTCGGAGCACCGGCCATTCCACCCCCTGCAACAAACCCCGGCCGGGCGAGGAGATCGTCGACGATGAACCGTAAAACTGTGGTGCTGCCCGTGCTCGTCGGGCTTCTCGCACCCACTCTCGCCGCATGCGGGTCGGAAGAGGGCGGGAGCGCGGACGGCGAACCCATCGTCGTCGGGACGACGGACCACTTCGCGGTCAGCAAGGACGCGCCGGCCCCGTTCGACCCCGCAGCCGCGTACGACGTCGCCGCCTGGAGCGTCATGCGCAACACCTTCCAGACGCTGCTGCGCCTGCCCCGCACCGGCACCTCGCCCGAGATGGACGCCGCGTCCCAGTGCGGCTTCACCGACGCGCAGAACGAGCAGTACCGCTGCACGGTGCGCAAGGGCCTGACGTTCTCCAATGGGAACGAACTCGACGCCAAGGACGTCGCCTTCTCCCTCCAGCGCCTCCAGCGCATCAACCACAAGGGCGGGCCCGCCGTACTCTTCAGCAACCTCGACCGCGTCGAGGCGCGAGGCAAGCGCGAGGTCGTCTTCCACCTGAAGAACCCCGACGCCACCTTCCCGTACAAGCTGACCACCCCCGCGGCCGCCATCGTCGACAGCCAGACCTACCCGGCCGACTCCCTCGTCCGCGGCTCCGAACTGACCGGCTCTGGCCCCTACGCGCTCGACCACATCAACGCCAAGTCCGCCGTGCTCACCAAGAACCCGCACTACAACGGCGACCTGGAGATGAACAACAACAAGATCGAACTGCGCTTCTTCGACACCTCGCGGTCCATGGAGAAGGCCCTCAAGGCCGACAAGATCGACGTCATGGGCCGCACGATCTCCCCCGACCAGGTCAACCGGCTCGAAGGCGCCCGGAACAAGGGCATCGAGCTGGTCGAGCAGCCCGGCCAGGAAATCCGCTATCTCGCCTTCGACACCGACGACGACACCGCAGGCAAGAAGGCCGTCCGCCAGGCCATGGCCCAGCTCGTCGACCGCAAGGAAATCACGCGCGACGCCTACGACCGCAGCGCCGAGGCCCTCTACAGCCTCGTGCCCGCCGGGCTGACCGCGCACCGCAACTCGTTCTTCAGCAAGTACGGGGAGCCCAGCAAAAAGAAGGCCGAGCGCATCCTGCGCCGCGCCGGCATCCACGAGCCTGTCGAGCTGACCCTCAACTACACCACCGACCACTACGGCGACGCCACCGCCAAGGAGTTCGCCGCCCTCAAGAAGCAGCTCAACGACAGCGGCCTCTTCAAGGTGAAGACCAAGGGCGTCGAGTGGAGCACGTTCCGCCCGGCGGCGACCAGCGGCAAGTACCAGGTGTGGGGCTACGGCTGGTACCCGGACTTCCCCGACGCCGACAACTTCATCGCGCCCTTCTTCGAGAAGGACAACTTCCTCGGCTCCCCCTACACCAACCGCACCATCCGCGACAAGATCGTCCCGCAGACCCGCCGGCAGACCGAACGCACCTCGACCACCGAGGCCTTCGGACGCGCGCAGGACATCGTCGCCGAGGACGTGCCCGTCCTGCCGCTGTGGCAGGGCAAGCAGTACCTGGCGGCGGGCGACGACATCACCGGCGTCGAGTGGGCCCTCAGCTCCTCCTCCGTGCTCCAGCTCTGGGAACTGGGCCGCGGCCAGGAGGGCTGACCCCGCGCCCACGCACCTCAGCTCGTACCCACCCGAGCCCGGCCCCGTGGGCTCGACTCCGGCC
>NZ_JASKYT010000659.1:0-1764 GCF_041028275.1 Streptomyces sp. PU-14G | reverse complement strand
CGGCTCCCTCCGCGCCCACGGCTGCCTCCGCGCCCCCTGCCGCTCCGGCGGGCGCGGCAGGCGCGCCGGGGAAGATCAATCTCGACAAGGGCCGGGTGAGCCTGCAGAAGAATCAGACGGTCTCCCTGGTCAAGGGGGGACAGCCGCTGCGCTCCTCGGTGCGCATGGGCCTCGGCTGGGAGCCCGTCTTCCGCGCGGGCAGGCGGGCCAAGGACATCGACCTGGACGCCTCGGTCATCGCCTACGACGCCAACCGCAAGAAGATCGACGCCTGCTACTTCGGCAAGCTCGCCATCCTTGGCGGTGTCATCCAGCACTCCGGCGACAACCTCACGGGCGAGGGCGCGGGTGACGACGAGGTGATCACCGTCCACCTCGGCGATCTGCCTCCCGAGGTGACCGGTCTGGTCTTCACCGTGAACTCCTTCTCGGGTCAGAAGTTCACGGACGTCGCCAAGGCCTACTGCCGCCTTCTCGACGGCGGGGGCGCCGAGCTCGTCCGCTTCGACCTGACGCACTCCGAGCCCCGCACCGGGGTGCTCATGGCCAAGTTCGTCCGCCAGTTCTCGGGGGAGTGGGACATGACGGCGCTGGGCGAGTTCGTCGACTCCCGCACGGTGCGTGGCATGGTCAAACCGGGCGGCGCCGCGCTGTAAGCCGTGCGGCGCGGGCGAGGCCGGCTCCGGCGGAGGCGAGGCCGGCTCCGGCGGGATGGCGGGACGGCGGGTGCGCGGGGCGGTCTCCGGTGCCGCGGGTCCGCCCCGGCCTCTGCCGGTCTGTGCCGGGCCTCTGCCCGGCCTCGCCCCGCCGGTGCGGCGAGACCGGGCGCGCGGAGAGTCAGAAGTCGAAGACCGGGCCCGTGGCGCTGTGCATGGTGCAGGCGTTGGGGAACGTCTTCTTCCAGGTGACGCGCTCGCCGCGGTGCCTGCCCTCGGCGGAGACCGTCACCGGGTCGTACTCCATCGTGCAGGGGCCGGTGGCGTCCGGCAGCGCGTCGAGGTCGCCCCCGGCCCGGTCGAGGGCGGTGCACGCGTCGGCGGCCTTGGGGTGGCGGCCGTGCGGGGTGGGCTCGCAGACGAGCCGGACCCCGCGGATCCAGGTGTCCTGGCTCCCCGAGACGGTCAGGAAGAGCCCCGGGCGGACGGTGGGAGCGGAGTCGGAGGACTGGGCCGGGACCGTGGCGGCGGGGGCCGAGCCGGGCGCGACCGGAGCCGCGGTCGCGGACTGGGTGCTCAACAGGGGGAAGGCGGCGGCGGTGACGGCGACGGCGGCAACGACGTGCCGGGCAAGGATGCGAGTGCTCACACCCTCACAACGAGGCGGGGCCACGCAAGGGTGCGGGTCAATTCCATTGCGTTCGCGCGCAGTTGGAGAACCGGGAGAGCCGGGAGAACCTGGGGGTGCCGAGCGCGAGAGCGACGCCTCGCGACAGCGGTTCGCCGGGGGCGGGGTGATGGGTCCGCAGACCGAGGCCCGCGGGAGGAAGCCGCTTCATGGGCCGAAGCGAGGGCTCCCCGCGCGCGGGCCCCGCGGACGGGGACGGCACGCGGGGAGCCGCGCTCAGGACTGGGGCCGACGGCCGTGGTTGGCCGCGTTGTTACGGCGGGCCTTCTTCTTGCGCCGACGCTTGGACGACATGGCGCCTCCTTTCCGCGGAAGGGTTGGTTTCCTCCGCGTTTCTACCACTTCCTCCGCCTCCTGTCAGAGGGCGGCCCCCAGCCGCCCCGGTCGCCGATCGCCGATCGCCGATCGCCGGTGGGCGGG
>NZ_JASKYT010000658.1:0-1801 GCF_041028275.1 Streptomyces sp. PU-14G | reverse complement strand
GTCCCCGCCGAGCCGCCCGCGTCCGCGCCCGCCCCCTGCCCGGAGGCTCCGCCCGCCGAGGAGGCGTCCGGTGGCGGGGGCTCCGCTTCCCGGGACGCGCCAGTACCGGCGGAGACACCAGAGGCCCCCGAGGCGACGGAGACGCCAGAGGCCTCCAAGACGGCCGAGGCGGCGGAGGCGGCTGGGAAACCCGAGGCCTTGGAGGTGGCGGTGGCGGCCGGGAAGCCGAGCGCAACGAGCAGGGCGGCGGAGCCCACAGCGGCGCCGACCACCGCGCGGCGGAAGCGTCCGCCCCGCACCGTGGCGGAGCGCGCTGCACCGGAAGCCGGGTCGCCCAGGGGCGTCGTACGAGCCATACCTGCGATGCAACGGCCTTCGGCGGGGATCGCGCACTCCGAGCGAGGCCCAAGGAGTGAGCTGGTCCCCCGTCAGGAGGAGGCGCGGGTGACCAGTTCGGTGGGCAGGACGCGGTGGCAGCGGTCGCCCTCCCCCGTGGTGCGCGCGTCGGGCGAGGCACCCGGCGTTCCCCTGCCGAGAAGGTCCAGCAGGAGGCGGGCCATCTCCCGGCCCATGCCGGGCAGGGGCTGCCGCACTGTGGTCAGAGGCGGGTCCATGTGACGGGAGACGACGGAGTCGTCGAAGCCCACGAGGGCGACATCGTCCGGTACCGACCTGCCCGCCTTCCGCAGCGCGTGCCGGGCGCCCGCGGCCATCACGTCGGAGGCGCAGAAGACGGCGTCGAGCGACGGGGTGCGCTCCAGCAGCAGGCGCATGGCGCGGTCACCGCCCTCCTCGGTGAAGTCGCCACCCGCCAGGAGGCGTTCGTCCCAGGGGCGGCCGGCCTCACGCAGCGCCGCGCGGTAGCCGTCCGTGCGGCAGCGCGCGGCGTGGACGCTGCCGGGTCCCGTGATGGTGGCGACGGTGCGGCGGCCCCGGCCGAGGAGATGCGCGACGGCGTCCCGGGCGCCGCCGGTGTTGTCGCAGTCGACGTAGGGCACCGGTTCGGTGGCGCGGCGCCTGCCGCCGAGCACGGCGGGGATTCCGGCGCGGGTGAGCAGGTCGGGCAGCGTGTGGTCGGCGTGCACGGAGACGAGCAGGACCCCGTCGATCCGGTGCGCCGCCGCGTACTGGGCGAAGCGGTCCCGTTCCTTCTGGGTGTGCAGCAGGGTGAGGAGCAGTTGCATGTCGGCCTGGGCGAGTTCCGTGCTGACCGCGCGGACGATGCCGGAGAAGTACGGCTCGGTGAAGAACCGGGACTCGGCCTCGGGGACGACCAGCGCTATGGCGTCCGCGCTGCCCGCCGCCAGCGCGCGGGCCACCCGGTTGGGCTCGTACCCCAGTTCGGCGACGGCCTCTTCGACGAGGGCGCGGGTGCGGTCGCTGACGCGGGGCGATCCGTTGACGACGCGGGACACGGTGCCGCGTGACACCCCCGCGCGGCGTGCGACCTCCTCCAGGGTCGGCCGGGGCGGTGCTGGCCTGCCGGGTCGTCCGCCGCGCGCTGCTGCCATGGTCCCCTCCCCGCGCCGGCCCCGGTCTCCGCGAGGCCGGGGCGAGGGAGCTCATTCAACTACAACGGGCGGCGAAGGGGCCCGCGCGTGCGCGGGCCCCTCGACGGCGCGGCGGGCCCCCCCCCCCCCCCCCCCCCCCCCCCCCCCCCCCCCCCCCCCCCCCCCCCCCCCCCCCCCCCCCCCCCCCCCCCCCCCCCCCCCCCCCCCCCCCCCCCCCCCCCCCCCCCCCCCCCCCCCCCCCCCCCCCCCCCCCCTGCTGCCATGGTCCCCTCCCCGCGCCGGCCCCGGTC
>NZ_JASKYT010000657.1:0-1733 GCF_041028275.1 Streptomyces sp. PU-14G | reverse complement strand
CCCCCTACGGGCTCGCGGGCGCGGTGCACAGCGCCGACATCGAACGGGGGGTCGCGGTGGCCCGGCGGATCGACGCGGGCATGGTCCACGTCAACGACTCCACGGTCGCCGACGAGCCCACCGTCCCCTACGGCGGCGAGAGGCTCTCCGGCTGGCTGTCCATCCAGCGGGAACGCAGCGAGTTCCCGTTCTGACGCGCCGGGGGAGCGCTTGCGGACAGAACCTGACCGCGACGCTTTCTACCTTGATTCTCGTCAGCCCCCCCGAACCGGCCGGGCCCCCGCTCGCGGCGGGGGCCCGGCCGGTTCCGCTCGGCGGACCTCCGCACGCGCCGGGGGAGCGCTTGCGGACAGAACCTGACCGCGACGCTTTCTACCTTGATTCTCGTCAGCCCGGGAAAACACCGGGAACCGAGAACAGTGAGGTGGCGAGCAGCATGCCCGTAGTCGTCCAGGCCGAGTCCGAAGGTGACGAGCGCGGAGCCCTTCTGGCCTATCTGGAGGCCCAGCGCGGCGGCCTCCGCCGAGCCCTCCACGGGCTGACCGAGGAGCAGGCGCGCAGCGCGCCCGCGGCCAGCGAGCTCTCGCTGCTCGGCCTCCTCAAGCACCTGACGACGGGCGAGCGCGGCTGGCTGCGTCTCTTCCAGGGCGCTGAGATCCCGACCGACCAGGCGGAGCGGCGCAAGGAATGGGAGACGGGCTTCGTCCCCGCCGCCGACGAGACGGTCGAGGTACTGCTCGCCCTCTCCGAGCAGGTGGCCGCCGAGACGGAGGCGGCCGTGCGGGCCATTGGCTCGTTGGACGACACGTTCGCCGTACCGCCCGCTCCCTGGACCGAGGGCGGCGACTACTCCTGGCGCTGGGGCCTGCTGCACCTGATCGAGGAGTACGCCCGCCACGCGGGCCACGCCGATGTCATCCGCGAGACGATCGACGGCAAGGGCGCCTTCGACCTGGTCTTCGAGACCGGAGCGATGCCCGAGCCCGACTGGTCCTGAGGGCAGGGCCAGGAGTAGCCTCCGTAACCGCGCCCGCTGGTCAAACTTGACCAGTGGGCGCGGAGACGAAGGACTCAACACGCAGGGGAAGCGATGTCGGCGATCCGGCTGCTGGTGCTGGGAGACGTGCGCCTGCGCGGACGGGCGCACGGCTACCAGGTCCGCAACGACCTGGAGTTCTGGGGCGCGCACGAATGGTCGACCGCCAAGCCGGGGTCGATCTACCACGCACTCAAACAGCTGGCCAAGCAGGATTTGCTGCGCGCGCACGACACCGCCCCCAGCACCGCCGGCGGCCCCCCGCGTACCGAGTACGAGATCACCCCGGCCGGCGAGGCGGAGTTCTTCCGGATGCTGCGGCACGCGCTGACCGCCACCCGCCAGAAGCAGGAACTGCTGACCTCCGCCATCGGCTTCCTCGTCGACCTCCCGCGCGGCGAGGCCATCGACCTGCTCGAACAGCGCGTGGCCGCGCTGGAGGGCTGGCGCGACGAGGTGACGGCGAGCTGGAGCCCGGCCGGCGCCGTCCCCGCGGGCCCGAGCCACATCGGGGAGATCATGAGGCTGTGGGTCCGCACCGCCGACAGCGACGCGGCCTGGGCCCGCGAGCTGATCGACCGTCTGGAGAAGGGCGCCTTCGTCATGGCGGGCGAAGGCCCCCGCGACCTCAGCGTCCTCACCGACCGCCCGGGACAACACGCCTAGGACCTTCCCCCGCACACCCCCGCTCCCTCTC
>NZ_JASKYT010000656.1:0-1406 GCF_041028275.1 Streptomyces sp. PU-14G | reverse complement strand
TGCTCCCACTGCTTCACGTCGTGGCGGTGACCGTGCACTGAGGCCTTCCGGGCCGCCAGAACAGGCGGGTCGGCTGGTCGGCCGGCCTTCCGACCCGCCTGTTCGTCCCGCCGCCGGCCTCCGCCCCGCGGCGGGGTAGTGCTAGGTACACGTCGTTGTCATACCTCCACTCTCGCCCCGCGGCGGGGTAGTGCTAGGTACACCCCGGATACGGGCCCCAGCTGTCTGGGACGGGACCGGCCGCGCGGCGAGAGTGGAGGTATGACAACGACGACGCACGCGCAGGCGATGTCCCCGGCGTCCGCGGTCCCCGCCGACCGGGCCGGTCGCGGTGGGCGTTTCGGGCGCGAGGTGGGGTACTTGCTGTCCGGGCTGCCGCTGGGCATCGCCTCGTTCATCTTGATGATCACCGGTTTCGCGCTCGGCGTCTCCACGCTCATCCTCGTCGTCGGGATTCCCGTGCTGGCCGGCACGCTGGCCATGGCGCGGTACCTGGCCCGGGTGGAGGCCGACCACATCGCCAACGCGACCGGCCGCCCGCTCCCCGTCAGGGCGGTGGCGCCCGGACAGGGCGCCGGGGCGGCCGGCCGGTGGAGCGGCGTCCGCGATCCGCAGGCGTGGCGGGACCTGGTGCATGCCGTCCTCTCCTTCCCGGTCCGCGTGGTGACCTTCTGCCTCACGCTGGCGTGGCTGGTGGGCGGTGTCGGCGGGTTGACGTACGGGCTGTGGTCCTGGCCGATTCCGCGTACCGACAACGACGGCTGGGTCGATCTGGCGTTCGGGCTGACGGGGCGCTTGCCCGACATCGCCGGCAACATGGCGCTCGGCGTCTTCCTCCTGGCCACGACGGTCCCGGTGGTGCGCGGACTGGCGACGGCGCAGGCGAGCCTGGGCCGGGTGCTGCTGCGGCGCGGCGAGGTCTGGGACGCGGTGCCGACCCGTGCGGGGTGGCGGCCCAGCGAACTGTGACCGCGCGCCTGCGCCTGTGCTCGCGCCTGTGCTCTGCTCGTGCTCGGGCCTGCGCCTGCTCCTGTGCTCGCGCTCGTGCCTGCGTCTGTGCTCGCGCTCGGACCTGCGCCTGTGCCTGTGCCTGTGCTCGCGCTCGGACCTGCGCCTGTGCCTGTGCCTGTGCTCGCGCCTGTGCTCGCGCTCGGGCCTGCGCCTGTGCCGGGTGGCGGTCGAGTCGGCCGGCCCGCGCACCCGGGGCTTGTGCCCGCCGGGTCGGGCCGCCGGTGGGCGGCCCGGCGGGTGCCCGGATGGGGTGGTCGACGGGTGGACGGGTTCCTGAGCGGCGGACGGCCGGAACTGCTGCCATGCTGGCTGGAACAGGCGGTGCGGCCCCGGCGGTAGCTCCCGGACCGCCCGACCGCCCCGCCTTCCTCTCTCCTCTCCCCGCCCATCCCCTC
>NZ_JASKYT010000655.1:0-1629 GCF_041028275.1 Streptomyces sp. PU-14G | reverse complement strand
GGAACCACGCGTCCGCACACGGCTGGTGAGCGACGCGGGCCCGGTACGCGCCACGTACCGCCATCTCCTCGCGCTGCCCGGCAGGCCGCCGGGGAAGGCGCGGCTGTTCCAGGAGGTGCGGGGCCGGGTGTGCGAGGTGCCGCTGAGGCTGGCGGGACGTCTCGCGCTCGGGAGCGCGCGGATGGCCGCGGACACCGGCAGCGGCCTCGCCTTCCTGAACGGCCGCCGTCCCCTTCTGACGCTGTCCGTCCGCGACTTCCACGCCGCTGTGGGCCCGTCCTCAGCCGCGCGGCGCACGCCTCGGAGGCGCGCGGCGCGGCGGGGATGAAGAGCGCCCGGCGGCTCGTGTACGACTTCAGGCCTGGGCGCCCTTCACGCGGGACTCTACGACCCGCGGCCGGACGAACGGGCCGCCGTTACCGGAACGAGTGAACGCCGGCCCACCCGTGGGCGGAGCCCACTCGTCCGCGTCGGTGCAGACCGCCGGGCACCGGCGTGAGCGGCGGGTACCAGCGTGAGCACCGGGCATCAGCCTGAGCGCCGCACACCGGCCTGAGCGCCGGGCAAACCCTTGACACCTCCGCATGCCCCCTCCATAGTGCTCCCCTCACAGCGCAACGGCGTTGCGCTGAGCGCACCGAGGCGGGTAGTACGGCACGACAGGAGGTGGGCGTATGGCCGGGGCGACCGACCGTTCGCCGCGGGTGGCGAAGCGTTCCGACACGGCTTCCGACACGGCTGAGGGGACACCGGCCTCGAAGGAGGCGGACTCCGCGAAGGGGGCCGCCTCTCGCCGGGAGCGCACCGCGGGAACCCTGCAGTCCGCGGACCGCGCTCTGGTGGCGCTGCTGTCCTTCACCGAGCAACGGCCGGAATGGGGCGTCAGCGAGATCGCCCGGCACCACGGCTGGGACAAGGCCGTGGCCCAGCGTCTGCTGACCACACTGACCGGCCGGGGCTTCTTGATGTGCGACAGCACCACCCGCCGCTACCGCCTCGGCCCCGCCGTCTCACGCCTGGCCCGGGTCGGCGAGCACAGCGGGGTGCTGCCGTCACTGGTCAGACCGGTACTGGCCAGGCTCCTGCGCGAGACCGGGGAGAGTGTCGTGCTCAACGTGCCCAACGGAGGCGGCTACCGGTGTGCCGCCGCCGTCGACGGCACCGGGCCCATCCGCTACACCGCACTCGTGGGCGCCCTGATGCCGGGACACGCCGGGGCGTCGGGGCACGCCCTCTTCGCCTACTACCCCGAGGCCGAGATCCGGCAGATCTTCGGGGCCACCGCGCTCCAGCGGTTCACCGACACCACACTCACCACCGTCGACGCCCTGCTGGAGAGGTACGCGGTGCTTCGCGAGCAGGGCTGGGGCCTCAGCCACGGCGAGTACGACGAGGCGGTCACGGCCGTCTCGGCACCCGTCTTCCAGGCCGGGACCATCGCGGCGTCCCTCACCGTCATCGGGCCGAGCCACCGGGTCGGCAACGCGGCCGAGAGCATCGTCGCGTCGCTGCTCGCCGGAGCGGCCGAGGCGACCCTCGCCTTCGGCGACTGAGCGCCCCTCCCGGCCCGGCTGGCCGCCGCTGCCCCACTACCCCGCTGCCGGCCCGCCGCTCGCACGCCCCGTACCC
>NZ_JASKYT010000654.1:0-1922 GCF_041028275.1 Streptomyces sp. PU-14G | reverse complement strand
CCCAAACAGAGGGCAACCCCCACAGGGGTGGGCGGCCTCCATGGAATGAGAAGGCCATGGGGGGCCCGCTCCACAGGAGGGGGCCAACGGGGCGGAGCCCCGATCAAGACCAGAGGGCGAGAGCGAGAGCTCTCCCCTCCGCGTCGCGCCGAACCTCCAGCATCCCCGCCACCGCCGACCGATTGACCCGCCCATAAATCTGCGGAGCAGGCTCCCACCGCACCCGCGCGTCCAACCGCTGTTCGTCGATCATGAGTGCCATGACGGGCCCGACCGCCGCGCGGAACCGCGCGTCGGCGACGGCCAGCGTGTGCTGCTCGTCGGCTGTGCAGGGGATGAAGCCGTCCTCGGCGAGCACGCGCGGCGAGTAGGGACGGTCCGGGGCCAGCAGCCAGTCGTCCAGCGGGACCACGTGGAAGATCATGCCTTCACTTGTACCGCCTCACCGGGCGAGCGGCCCGCACATGCACGCGTGCGCAGTACTCGCCCCGTCGCGCCGGGCACCGCACCGCGGTGGGAGGGAGCCCGCGCCCGGTCCGTATCCTGGCTCACATGCGCACAGCCCTCGTGCTCGGCACGGGACTCATCGGTACTTCGGCCGCACTCGCCCTCGCCGCGCGCGGGGTGCGGGTGCATCTCAGCGACCGTGATCCGGAGCGGGCCCGTACGGCCGCCGCGCTGGGCGCGGGCACGGAGGGCGAGCCGGGCTCCCCCGTCGACCTGGCGATCGTCGCGGTGCCGCCCGCGCACATCGCGCAGACCGTCGCCGACGTGCAGCGCCGCGGGCTGGCCCGTGGGGTGATCGACGTGGGCAGCGTCAAGGGCGGGCCGCGCCGGGAGCTGACCGAGCGGGGCGGCGATCTGACGACGTACCTGGGCAGCCATCCGATGTCGGGGCGGGAGCAGTCGGGCCCGCTGGCGGCGACGGCCGACCTGTTCGAGGGGCGGCCGTGGGTGCTGACGCCGACGCCGGGCACCGACACGGAGGTGCTGAACCTCGCACTGGAGCTGATCGCGCTGTGCGGGGCGGTGCCGGTGGTGATGGAGGCGGACGCGCACGACCGGGCCGTCGCTCTCGTCTCGCACACGCCGCAGCTGCTCTCCAGCCTGGTGGCGGCGCGGCTGGTGGAGGCGGCCGAGACGGATGTGCGGCTGTGCGGCCAGGGCATCCGCGACGTGACCCGGATCGCGGGTTCCGATCCGGGGATGTGGGTGGACATCCTGTCGGCCAATCCAGACCCTGTGGCCGACATCCTCGCCGAGGTCGCCGGAGATCTGCAGGCGGCGGTCAAAGCGCTGCGGGAGCTGGGCTCGGCGGACGAGGCCGAGCGGGCCAGCGGCGCCGAGGGCGTCGAGATGCTGCTGCGCAGCGGCAACGCGGGCCGGGCCCGGGTCCCGGGCAAGCACGGGCAGGCACCGGCCGCCTACGAGACGGTGACCGTGCTGATCAGCGACCGTCCCGGGCAGCTGGCGAGGATCTTCGCGGACGCCGACGCGGTGGGTGTCAACATCGAGGACGTCCGCATCGAGCACGCGACGGGGCAGCAGGCCGGCTACATGCAGCTGATGGTGGAGCCGGGCGCGGTGCCGGTGCTGGAACAGGAACTCAGAGACCGCGGCTGGTCCCTACGCCAGTAGGGCCCCCGGGCCCACCCCGGTCCCCGGGGAGGGGGCCACCTCGTTACCCGGACCGTCCCGAGACGGTCCGGGACGCGCGGCATGGGGTGTCCGCGACAGCCGGTAGCCTTGTGCGGGGGAATCAGGCGCCCCCCTGCTGCCCCGTCGCGTGCTCGATGCGGACGTCCTCGATGTTGACACCCACCGCGTCGGCGTCCGCGAAGATCCTCGCCAGCTGCCCGGGACGGACGCTGACCAGCACGGTCTCCGTCTCGTACGCGGCCCGTGCCTGCCCGTGCTTGCCC
>NZ_JASKYT010000653.1:0-1441 GCF_041028275.1 Streptomyces sp. PU-14G | reverse complement strand
GGGTGGGAGGGGAGGAGGAGAGGGCGGAGGGTTACTCGTCCGCCGTCCTGCGCCAGTGGCCGTCGTCCCCGTCCTGGTACCAGCCGAGCTCTGCCAGCGCCGCGCGGTCGTGCTTGTCCAGCGCGTCCGGAGCGCAGCGCTCGATCAGATCGGGCCGGTGGGCGGTGGTGCGGGCGAAGGCCTGGTCGCGGCGCCAGCGGGCGATCCGACCGTGGTGGCCGCTCAGCAGCACCTCGGGGATGCCGCGTCCGCGCCACTCGGGCGGCTTGGTGTAGACGGGGCCCTCCAGCAGGTCGGCCATGGCCCCGGGCGCGAAGGAGTCGTCCTGGTGCGAGGCCGCGTTGCCCAGCACGCCGGGCAGCAGCCTGGCGATCGCCTCGACCATGACGAGCACGGGAGCTTCCCCGCCGGCGAGCACGTAGTCGCCGATGGAGACCTCCCGCACGTCCAGCCGCTCCCCGTACTCCTCGATGACCCGGCGGTCGATGCCCTCGTACCTGGCGGGCGTGAAGACGAGCCAAGGCTCGTCGGACAGTTCGACGGCCAGTTCCTGCGTGAAGGGTCTGCCGCTGGGGGTGGGCACGACGAGGACGGGCCGCCCCTGCGCCGGCTCGCCGCTCGCCAGCACGTGGTCGAGGGCCTCACCCCACGGCTCCGGCTTCATCACCATGCCGGGGCCGCCGCCGTAAGGGGTGTCGTCGACGGTGTGGTGCCGGTCGTGCGTCCAGTCCCGCAGGTCGTGGACGCGGACGTCCAGCACGCCGCGGGTGCGGGCCTTGCCCACCAGGGAGACGTTCAGCGGCTCCAGGTACTCGGGGAAGATCGAGACGACGTCGAGCCTCACCGCGGGTCCCCCGGGCCGGCCTCCGCCTCCGCGTCCGCCTCGTCGAGGAGGCCGGGGGGCGGGTCGATGACGGCGCGCTGAGCGGCCAGGTCGATCTCGGGAACGATCTCGCTGACGAACGGGACCAGCACTTCCCCGCCGTCCGCTCCCCGGACCACGAGCAGGTCCTGGGCCGGCAGGTGCGCGACGCTCTCGATGCGCCCGACGGCGGTCCCGTCGACGGTGACCACCTCCAGATCCTCCAGCTGGTGGTCGTAGAACTCCTCCGGGTCCTCCGGACGCTCCGCCGGGTCGATCTCCGCGACGAGCAGCGTGTTGCGCAGGGCCTCGGCGGCGTTGCGGTCGCGGACGCCCTCGAAGCGCAGCAGCAGCCGTCCGCTGTGCACCCGCCCGGCGGCGATGGTCAGCGGCCCTGCGGAGGCCGGGTCGGTGGTCAGTACCGCACCCGGCGCGAGCCGCGCCTCCGGCTCGTCGGTCCTGACCTCGACCGTGACCTCGCCCTTGATGCCGTGGGCGCGGCCGATCCGCGCGACGACTAGCTGCACTGTGCCTCTCCGTGCTCGGTGCTCATCCGTAGTTAAGGACTGGGGGTGGGGC
>NZ_JASKYT010000652.1:0-1813 GCF_041028275.1 Streptomyces sp. PU-14G | reverse complement strand
GGTCGGGGCCGGGGCCGCAACCAAGGCGAGGGTCGGGAGCGGAGCCAACGCCGGGGCTCGGATCGGAGTCTGGGGCTGGGGCTGCGCCTGGGCCCGGGGCTGCGCCTGGGCCCGGGTCTGGGTCTGGGTCGAAGTCGAGGACGAGTTCTGCCCTGCCGATCCTCTGAACAGGCCCGCGCTCGGTCGGATCCGCCGGATCGAACGGGGCCATCAGACCGCCGGAGGCGTCCTTCATCGCGGCCCAGCGCACTCGGCGGGCCGCGTCCGAGTGCCACGCGGCGTCCGGGCCGAGCCCCGCTGCCGCCTTGGCCGAGGCCTCCGCGGCGCGGGCCGCCGCTGCCGCGGCCCTGCGGGCGCTCAACCGTACCCACCACCGCACACCCAGCGCGGTCGGCAGCCCGACGAGGATCATCCACCCGCACGCGGCCCCGCCCGCCTGCCACCAGGACGGCCCCACACGGGCGAGGGCGGCGGTTCCGAGCGGGCCGCCGGCGAGAGCGGCGAGCAGCGCGAGGAGAGCGCCGCACAGGACGGCGGCGAGCGGCACCGTCACCAGGACGGCCCGCCAGCCCGCTGGATGCCCACCGCCCGGCCCGACGGCCACCTCGGAACGCCCCACCCACCATCCGCACATCAGGCCGCCCAGCACAGGGAACGCCGCCACCAGGCAGCAGGCGACCACCCCGCCAGAGCCCTCGTCCGGGACGACGGAGAGCAGCGGGAACGGTGGCAGGTGCGGCGAGCCGGTACTCAGGACCGGGGAGACGACACTGTCGCCGCCCAGCGTGAAGCCGGGGCCGAGCCCGTACGACGTCGCCCACAGCACGGCGTTGGGCAGCAACGCCACCGCCAGCAGCAGAACCGCGAACTGCCCTGAGAGGGCTTCGGCGAGCTGGGGGAAGGTCCGGCAGACCGTCTGCAGATCCCACACGAGGGCCGCCGAGAGCAGGAAGGCGCCCCCGCCGCACAGCACGACCGTTGCCGCACCGCCCGCCTGTACGGCGACGATGACGCGTTCACGTGTCATCTGCCGCGTGACGCCCGACACCCGCTCCCGGGACGCCTCGGGCAGCCGGGAGGACAGCTGCGCCCACGCGGTCGCCACCGAGCGGCGCTGGGCGTAGAAGGCCGCGCACAGTCCCGTCACGGTGGCCACGAACAGCGGCAGACGCCAGCTCGTGCTGACGGGCTCCGCCTCGATCGGCCCGCCCGAGGCGTAGGCGACGGCCGCGGCGGTGACGAGAAGGTAGCCGCCCGAGACCCAGCCTCCGACGGCCGGCGCCCCGTACCCGGCGCCCGCGACCGGTCTCGCTTCGAGCCCTTCGCGCGTGGCGCGCCACAACAGGCATACCGGTACGACCGTCAGCATCAACGGCGTCACCCCGACGGGTGCCGGAATGCCGGAGAGCGTTTCGTGCCGCACGAGCTGCACGCCGTGCGCCAGCAACCACAGGTCCGCGGCCAGGTGCAGGGCTCCGTCCGCGTCGCTGTCCGGGTACGGCGAGACGGTCCACAGCAGTAGGACGATCACGGCGGAGACGCCGAGACCGAGCCCGGCGGCCACGGCGCCGCCCAGCAGCCAGCCGGTGGTCAGGGGCAGGGAGCGGTGGTGGCCACGGCCCGAGGACAACGAGGGACCGCGGTGCGTCAATTGGCTCACAACGCCATGCTGCCAAGAACGCCCGTTTTGCCCTAGTAGCAGGCATTTTGTCGCTGTGTCGCACAAGCTAAGGGTTATGCGTCTTTCTTCCACCTCTGCTGCCGCGCCCGCGGACGCGGCCGTCGGCGCGGCAACGCGCCCCTCTCCCGGGGC
>NZ_JASKYT010000651.1:0-1822 GCF_041028275.1 Streptomyces sp. PU-14G | reverse complement strand
CCGCCCCCTCACCCGCCCGATACGCTCCGTCCCATGCACGGCCGCCTCGCGATCATCACGGACTCCACCGCATACCTGCCGCCCCAGGCCCTGCGTCGGCACGCGATCGAGGCCGTGCCGCTCACCGTCGTGCTCGGTGACGAGGCTTGGGAGGAGGGCACGGAGATCTCCGCCCGCTCGCTGGAGGCCGCGCTGCGCGAGCGGCGCCCCGTGACCACGTCCCGGCCCAGCCCCGACACCTTCGCCCGTGCCTACCGCGCCGCCGCGCGAGCAGGGGCCGAGGGAATCGTTTCGCTGCACCTGTCCTCCGAGTTCTCCGGCACGTACGACGCCGCCCTGCTGGCCGCCAGGGAAGCGCCCGTCCCGGTCCGGGTCGTCGACACCGGGGTGGTGGCGATGGCCCTCGGCTTCTGCGCCCTGGCGGCTGCCGAGACCGCCGAGGCGGGCGGCCGGTTGGACGACGCCGTGGCCGCAGCCCAGAAGCGTGCCGAGGCCACCTGCGCGGTCTTCTGCGTCGACACGCTCGACTACCTGCGCAGGGGCGGCCGGATCGGCGCGGCACAGGCCCTCCTGGGCTCGGCACTCGCCGTCAAGCCGCTGCTGGAGGTGGAGGACGGGCGCATCGAAATGCTGGAGAAGGTCCGCACCGCCTCGAAGGCCGTCGCGCGCCTCGAAGAGATCATCGTGGACCGCGCGGGAGACGCCCGGGTGGACATCGCCGTCCACCACCTGGCCGCGGCCGAACGTGCGGCCAAGCTCGCGGAGCGCTTCCGCGAGCGGGTGCCCGGCCTGCGGGAACTGCACGTCAGCGAGGTGGGTGCCGTCATCGGCGCCCACACGGGACCGGGGCTGCTGGGGGCCGTGCTGTCCGTCAGGTGAGTCTGCGGGCCGAAGCCCTCTCCTCGGCGCGCCTCAACCCCTGGCGGCTCCGGTCTCCTTTCCTCGCGGCGCTTTTCGTCGGGTCACTTCCGGTCGGGCCATCTCCGGTCGGGCCGTCTCCGGTCGAGCCACCTTTGCTGGGTGAGCTTTCCTCGGGCCACTTCTTCTCGGCCTTCTCGCGTTTTTCGCCTTTCTCGGCTTTCTCGGGTCATCTCGGGTCACCTTTCCCCCGGGAGGGTGAGCGAGTTGTCCACAACTCGCGAGTTGTCCACGGAAATCGAGCAAGATCAACACGTGGTGGCGTGGCTGCCTACCGTCCTGGACATGAGCGAACGAGTGGGAGAGCCCGAAGCGGGACGTGTGGTGTCGGGGCGCTCGCCGGTGTGGGGCGCGGACGCGGCTTCGGTGCGTGCGGCAGCGCGCGGAGCCCCGAGCGTCCCAAGGCCCGCGCCACGCTGGGCCGAAGACGACGAGGCGGGCACGGGCAGCCCGCCTGGCGACCAGGGCGGGGGAGTGGCGAGCTCGCCCGGTGACCAGGGCTGGGCCGGTGGTCCCCCGCCGGGTGACCAGGGCTGGGCTGGTGGACCCCCGCTGGGTGACCAGGGCTGGGCCGGTGGGCCCCCGCTGGGCAACGGGGACGGAACCGGAGGGACCTCGCCGGGCGACGGGGACGGAACCGGAGGGACCCCGCCAGGCGCCGGGGACGGTGCAACTGCCCTGGCCGGTGGGACAGACGTGGCCGGGGCGGGCGCGCGCGGCCGTCGTCCGGCCCGGCGACGGCCGCCCCGAGGCCCTCGGGGCAACCCGGGCACGGGCCCGGGCCGGCGGGACGGGCACCGCCTTGTCCGTCGTTCGCGGCGCACGGCACCCGGCCCGGGCGGAGCAGCCACCCGTGCCCGGTCACTTCTCGCCGAGACCTCCCCCTCTGGGCAGAGGCCCCCAC
>NZ_JASKYT010000650.1:0-1557 GCF_041028275.1 Streptomyces sp. PU-14G | reverse complement strand
GCCCGCCACGGAAGAACCGTGGCGGGCCGAAACCCGGTGCCGGAAGGACGCGTCAGCCGCCGGTGGGCCCGTAGCCGACCGCCAGTCGCGGCGTCTCGTCGTCGGACGAGCGGCGCTCGGAGATCAGGGTGTCCTGGATGAAGAACCTGTTGTTCTCGAAGATGAGCGGCGCGTCGACCGAGTAGGCGTCGACCGAGAAGGCCTGCTCGCCCTGGCCGATGTCGGAGGCCGGCATCTTCAGCAGCCGCGTCTGCTTGCCCTTCTTCGGCTCGATGGTGACGATCTCACCGCCGTGCCCGTAGCTGGGCGTCTTGTAGCCGAGGACGTTCGAGCCCTGCATCTTGAACGGGACGATCGTGCGGTCCTCGCCCGCGCTCGACTTCCACTTGGCCTTGCCCGTGTCGAAGTCGAAGGCCATGACCTCGTTGGTCTCGGACAGGTCGGAGGAGCCGTCGTGCTCGGTGGTCGACAGGTAGACGGTGTCGGGCCCGACCGCCATGGCGTAGCAGCCGTTGACCTCCAGCTCGCAGGGCTTGTTGTAGCGCTCGCCCAGCGAGATCTTCGCCTTGAGCTTCTTGTCCTCGCCGACGGTGAGCACGTCACTGGTCAGCTCGTCACCGGCGCCGGCGACCAGCACCAGCGGATCGGTGGAGGCCACACGCACGTCCTTGACGCCCTTGGGCGGCTCGTACTTCCACTTGGCCTTGCCGGTGTCCGGGTCGAGCTTCTGGATGGAGACCTGCGGCTTGTCGTAGTCGTGACCGCACTCGACGACGGCGACCAGCGACTTGCCGCCCTGGTAGCCCTTGTCGCGGCAGTTGCTCGGCTTGGCCTCCCACACCTTCTTCTCGCTGGAGATCTTGTAGCCGACCGAGCCGCCGATCCAGGCCGAGGCGACGGTGTCGCCGCTGATGGCGACGTTGTCGACCGACCGGGTGTCGGCGTTGGGCATCGTCTTGTCCCAGGCGATCTTCTTCGCGTCCAGGTCGACGATGACCATGCGGTTGCAGTCGGCGGCCGGGGAGATCGTCGCCTGCACGACCACGGCGACCTTGTGGTCCTTGGTCATCTCGTTGGAGGCCGCGCAGACGTTGCCCTTGAGCGAGATCTTCGTCTGCTTCTTCGTCTCCAGGTCCTGCACGATCATCTCGTGGACCGAGGACTTGGCGAAGACCTTGTCGGTGGCCCACGCACCGGCGACCGAGGTGACGTCGTTGACGCTGGGCGCCTTCAGGTCGACGATCTGCTGGGCCTGCGTGTTCTTCGGCGGGGAGTTCGGGTTCTTCTTCGCGGCCGGGCTCGGATCGTCCTTGCCGCCGCCACCCCCGCCGCCGTTGTCCTTGGTCAGGAAGAAGACGCCACCGCCGGCGATGAGCACGACGGCGACGACGGCCGCCACGATCCCGATGACCTTGGAGTTCTTCCGGCCGCCACCGCCGCCCGGCACGCCGCCGGGGGTGTTCGGGTACGGGTAACCGCCGGGCGGCTGCTGGCCGTAGCCGCCGGGCATCTGCCGGCCGTACCCGCCGGGCGGCGGCCCGGGCGGGGCGGGAGGAC
>NZ_JASKYT010000065.1:0-28755 GCF_041028275.1 Streptomyces sp. PU-14G | reverse complement strand
GCCCTGTCAGCAGCGTGAGCGGCAGCACCGTCAGCGCGTAGCGGCGCACCGGGGCGGGGACGAGCGCGGGCTGCGGATCGACGCGGCGCTCGTCGCGGGCCGTGCTGGTCGCGCAGCGCGCGCATCCGCTCCACGCCCCGCCGGTCCCAGCCGGTGCGCTCGAGGAGCGACATGGCGCGCGGCCTGCGCACGATCACTCCGCCCGCCAGCACGGGCAGCAGCACGTCGCCCACCACGCCGGCCGCCTGACGGGCACCCAGCGGCGGCAGCGGCTTCGTGCCCGGCGTGTCCCGGGTACCCGGCGTGGTGGTGAGGGCGTCGGTCAGTCGCATCTGTCACTCCGCTCGTCCGCCCGCCGGACGCTCCGGCGGCTCTCGGGTGCGTCGTCCTCGGGTGGGCTTTCCCAAAAGCGTCGCGGTACCCGCAGGTCACGGGGCGAAACGACGCGCGGGTGCCGCTTCGTACGGCGCGCGGAGACGCCCCGTTTCATGCCGCGCGAGCGGTGGTACCCCCTGACCCGTCCGGTCCGCATGGCTTCGTTGGGCGAGGGGAGGCGGGCTGATGGCGCGTCTGCTGACTGCGGCCCTGGAGGTGGCCGGCTGGTGGGTGGTGCTGGCCGGGCTGTGGCTGGTCCTCATCCAGACGGTCGACACCCTGGAGTGTGCTGTCGGCGCGGGCGCGGCTCTCCTGGCCGCCTACGGAGGCCGGGCCGCCCGCAGGGCGGCGGTGCGGCGGTGAACGGCTGGCTCGCCGCCGCCTGCGCGCTGCTCCTCGGCGGTTTCCTGCCCGCGCTGCTGGGCATCTGCACGGGCCCCGTCCGCAGGCGCGTCCTGGCGCAGAACCTCGCCACCGTGCTCGCCGCCCTCGTCATGCTGCTGCTGGCCCAGGGCTACGCCCGCCCCTCCTACACGGACATGGCTCTGGTGCTGGCCGTGCTCGGCCCTGTCGGCACGCTGGTCTACGAGCGGCTGCTGGGCGAGGAGTTGCGGGCCAGCAGGCCGCGCCCCCTGGTCACCCGGACGATGACCGTGCTGGGGGTGGCGCCCGTGCCCGCGGTGGTCCTTCCGGTGTGCGTCGCGGCCAGCCCCGGCAGGACCACGCTGAAGCTCCTGTTCATCGGGTGCCTTCTGGTGGCGGGCAGCGCCCTGTGCACCCGAGCGCTGACGACCCCGCCGGGAGGGGGTGGCTCCGATGGGCGGTGACCTGCCCGTCGTGGTGGCGCTGCTGCTGGTCACCGTCGCGGGCACGGCCGCGGTCCTGGCCCGTGACCCGGTGCGCCAGGCCGCCGTCCTGGCGGGGCTCGGGCTGGCGCTCGCCCTGCTGTTCGCCGTGCTCCAGGCGCCCGACGTGGCACTGTCGCAACTGGCCGTCGGCACCGCGCTGACGCCGCTGATGGTGCTGCTGTCCGTACGGAAGGTGCGGCGCAAGGCGCGCAGCGAACGGCGGGAGGAGCACGAGTGAGCCGGCGCGTGCGGATGGCGGTCCTGGCCGTCGGCCTCCTCGGGCTGGCCGCGCTGCTGTGCGCCGCCTTCCTCCAACTGCCCGGGTTCGGCGGCTCATGGCACCCCTACGGGCGGCGCGCCGTCGAGGCAGCGCTCGGGCGGCACACCTCCAACACCGTCGCCTCCGTCAACTTCGACCAGCGGGCCTTCGACACCCTGGGCGAGCAGGCCATCCTCTTCGGGGCAGCCCTGGGCACCGTCGTCATCCTGCGCACGGCCCGCGACGAGCGCCGCGTCGATCCGCAGCCCGCGCTCGTCCCCGCCCCGGTGCGCCGCTACGCGCTGACGGTGCTGCCGCTCACGCTGCTGACAGGGCTCTACGTCGTCGCGCACGGACAGATCAGCCCCGGCGGTGGGTTCCAGGGCGGCGTGGTGGCCGCGACCGCGCTGCACCTGCTCTACATCGCCATCGACTACCGGGCGCTGCGACGGGTGCGCTCGGTCACGCTGTTCACCCTCGCCGACGCGGCGGGGGAGGCGGGTTATCTCCTCGTCGGGCTGGGCGCACTGCTGTCCGGGGCCGCCTTCCTGCAGAACGTCCTGCCGTACGGGACGTCCGGCACGCTCGCCTCCGGGGGCACCGTGCCCCTCCTCAACGCCGCCATCGGCGTCGAGGTCGCCGCCGCCGTCGTGGTGTTGCTGGCGCAGTTCCTCGATCAGGCCATCGTGATCGAGGCCGCCCACGGCTCGCAGGACGAGGGGCGCGCCCCGCAGGGCGGGCAGAGCGGTGCGCGGGACGAGGGGCGCGCCCCGCAGGGCGGGGAGAGCGCGCACGGGGGCGAAGGGAGCCGACCGTGAGTGTCCTGCCGTACCTGGTCGCCGGGTGGCTGTTCCTGGCCGGCTGCTACGGCCTGGCCACCAGCCGGAACCTCATCCACGCCGTGGGGTCGCTCGCCGTCTGCCAGGCCTCCACCTACGTGCTGCTACTGGCCGTCGGCTACCGGCGCGGCGGAACAGCGCCCGTCTTCTCCGACATCCGGCCGGGCTCGCGCCCCGTCGTCGACCCGGTGGTGCAGACCCTCACCCTCACCGACATCGTCGTCGGCGCGACCCTCACGGCCCTGCTGCTGGCGCTGGTCGTGCAGGTCTCCAAGCGCCACGGCACGGTCGATCCCGACGAGTTGCGGGAGCTGCGCGGATGACGCCGGCCCAGGCACTCCCCGTGCTGGTCGCCGGGCCGCTGCTGGGCGCGGCCGTCCTGGTGGCGACGGGACGGTGGCTGCCCCGGTACGTCGCCGACGTCTTCGGCACCCTCGTCGCCGGTGCCACCGCGGCGCTCGCCGTGGGGGTGCTGGTCGCCACCGCCGACGGCGCCACGCCCGTGGAGTGGGTGGGCGGCTGGCGGCCACGGAACGGGTCCGGGGTGGGCATCGTGCTGGTCGGGGACGGCATCGGGCTCGGTCTTGCCGCACTGGTCTCGGTGCTGGTGGTCACCGTGCTGGTCTACTCGTGGCGGTTCTTCGACGATCCGCCGCCCCACCAGGCCGGCGCCTTTCCCGCGCTGATCCTGGCGTTCCAGGCGGCGATGTGCGGGTTCACGCTGACCGGGGACCTGTTCAACGCCTTCGTCTTCTTCGAACTGATGGGCGTCGTCGCCTACGCGTTGACCGGATACCGGGTCGAAGAGGCCCGCGCCGTGCAGGGCGCCCTCACCTTCGGGTTCCTCAACTCACTGGGCGGCTACGCCACCCTGCTGGGCGTCGGCCTGCTGTACGCGCACACGGGACAGCTCGGCCTCGCCCAGATCGGGCACCACCTGGACGCCGGCGGCGAGGGGTCGGGGACGCTGGTGAAAGTGGCGTTCGTGCTGGTGGCGACGGGTTTCCTCGTCAAGGCCGCCGCCGTGCCCTTCCACTTCTGGCTGCCCGACGCGCACACCGTGGCACCCACACCGGTGTGCATGCTGTTGTCAGGCGTGATGGTGCAGCTGGGTGTCTACGGCGTGGCACGCCTGTACTGGACGGTCTTCGCGGGCAGCGGTGCACTGCCCGAGGCGGCCGTGCACCGCGCGCTGCTGGCGCTGGGCGTGCTGACGGCTGTCACGGGCGCGCTGCTGTGCTGGTTGCAGCGGCACGTCAAACGGCTGCTGGCGTTCTCCACCATCGCCCACACCGGACTCTTCCTCGTCGCGCTGGCCGTCCTCACCCCCGAAGCCGTCTCGGGCACCGCGCTGTACGTGCTCGGGCATGCCGGGGTCAAGGCCGCGCTGTTCGCGTGCGCGGGGGTACTGGTGGACCGGTTCGGGAGCGTCGACGAACAGGAACTGCACGGCCGGGGCACCCGGCTGCGCCCTGTGGGCGTGCTGTTCACCGTCGGCGGGCTGGCGCTCGCCGGGCTTCCGCCGTTCGGCACCGGGCTGGGCAAGGCGCTCTCGGAGGAGGCGGCGGGCGGCTGGCTGACCGTGGTGTTCGTGGCCGTCTCCGCCGCCACCGGAGGGGCGGTACTGCGCGTCGCGGGCGGCGTCTTCTTCGGACTCGGCTCCCCGCCCGCCGACCAGGACCGTCCGCACACCACCGGACGCCACCGCGAGGGCGGCGGAGAGAAGGGCCAGGCAGACCAGGAGGACCAGGCAGACCAGGAAGGCCAGGCGAGCCAGGATCCGGAGACCACCGGCGCCGACGAACCCGAGGAGACCCGGGAGAGGGTGACCAAGGCGCCGGACACCATGTTCGCCGCCGCCGCCGCGCTGCTCGCCTCAGGGCTGGCGGTCGGCTGCGTGCCGCCGCTGTGGTCCGCCGTCAGCCGGGCCGCCGACAGCTTCACCGATCACAGCGGCTACGCCATGACGGTCCTGCACGCCACGCGGCACCACCTGGCGCCCTCCCCGGTGCCGCACTGGTCACCGGCGGGTGTCGCGCTGGGCCTGCTCTCGGCCGTGCTCGCCGCCTGCGGGGCCTGGGCCGCTCTGCGGACCGTTCCCAGCGGCGTGCGGCCCCGCTGGTCCCTGCCGCTGCGGCGGCTGCACTCCGGACATGTCGGCGACTACGTCGCCTGCGCGGTCGCGGGACTGACTCTGCTGGCCGCGCTGGTGTGGTGAGCGGCGCCGGCGGGGGCGCACGGGCGGACACTCCGCCGGTGGTGAGGCTCCGCGCATGCGCCCTCTCGCGCGCCCCCATAACACACTGCGTACGCGTGGTCTCGATGTGTGGCCAAAACTCCTCGTCTCCTCCCCGCGATGAGCTTGTATGTATGGAGCTGCGCCTGTCATGCGGCTATCAGGCACTTAGGGGGGACTCAGAGTGATCCGGGTATTGCTGGTACACGATGTGCGCATCCTCAGATGCGGGCTGGCGGCTCTGGTCGGATCGGAACCCGGCATGGAGATAGAGGCCGTGTCAGGGAAGGAGGCGATGCGGTCGGCGCGTGCCCTGAAGGCCGACGTGTGCGTCGCGGACGCCGACGTGACAGGGCGCCTGCCGCTCCACGAACTGGCCGGCCCGGCACGCGTGTCGCAGCACCTTCCGGGTTCCGGCGGGGACGCGCCGCGCCGCCTGCTGGTACTCGTCAGCCAGCACTGTCCCGGAGCGCTGCGCCGGGCACTGGACGCGGGAGCGCGCGGCTTCGTGTGCAAGGACGCCCTGCCCGAACAGTTGGTGGCGGGCATCCGACGCGTCGCCGCAGGAGAACGCTTCGTCGACAACGCGCTGGCCGGCACGGTGTTGCGCGCCTCCGAAGTGCCGCTCAGCGAACGGGAGCTGACCGTGCTCTCGGCAGCGGCCGAGGGAGCCGGCATCACCGAGATAGCGCGCCGCCTCGGGCTTTCGGCCGGCACCGTGCGCAACTACATGTCCGCCATCACCCGCAAGACCGGCGCCCGCAACCGCGTGGACGCCATCCGCATCTCCCAGGGCGCCGGCTGGCTCTGACCCACGCCAAGGCGCGCCCCCGGACGCCGCAGGGCAGCGCTGCCGCCCGCACGCCGTCCGACATGGCGGCCCAGTCCTCCGCGCGCGGCTCTCGCGGTGCTCCTGGCGCCCGTACGAAGGCCGCGTTCCGACCCCGCCGTCACCCGCCGCTGCCCTCGCTACCCGGTGCCCCACTCACCCGCGGTCTGCCGCGTCTGCCGCGTCTGCCGCTCGGCGGCGAGCGGGTGCGGGGCCCAGCCGGCGGTCAGGTCGCGGTAGAGCGGGGAGCACGCCAGCAGTTCGCGGTGAGTGCCGCAGCGGGTGCGGGAGCCGTCCAGCACCAGCACCCGGTCGGCCCGCAGGGCCGAACTGATCCGGTGCGCGATCACCACCAGCGTGCCGCCCCGCCGCGTGAAGGCCGACTCGGCGCGCTCCTCGGCGGCCGGGTCCAACTGGCTGCCCGCCTCGTCGAGAACGGCCAGCGGCGCCGGGGAGAGGTAGGCGCGGGCCAGCGCCAACTGCTGCCGCTCCCCGGCGGAGAGCGCCGCCGCCTCCACGTGCCCCGCCAGGCCACCGAGCCGCCGTACCAGCGCCTGGGCGCCCACCGCCTCCACGGCGGACGACAGCGCCGCGTCCGGCAGCGGTGCGGAGTCCTCCGGCAGCAGGCACGAGAGGTTCTCCCGCAGGCTCCCGGTGAAGACGTAGGACTCCTGCGGGACCACCACCCGCTGCCCCGCGGGCGGCACGCCGTTCGCGGGCGCCGCCGCCCTGCCGGACAGCCGCACCTGTCCGTGCGAGGGCCGCAGCAGCCCGGCGGCCAGCAGCGCGAGGGTGGACTTCCCCGCGCCGCTGGGGCCGACGACCGCCAGGTGGCCACCCGCCGGTACCTCCAGGTCGAGTCCGCACAGCACCGGCCTGGCCGCCGGGCCGTACGCGAAGGAGACGTCGCGCAGCGCGAGCGCGGGAGGCGCCCCGCCGAAGCCGTGCGGGGCCGGCACCCGGGAGGGACGGCGCGCCGCTGACGGGCCGCGCGTCGGGCAGGGCGCGCCACCGGGGTCCGCGTGCACGCAGTGCTCCGTCCGCCCGGGCTGCTGGGGCGCCGACGCCTCCACCGCCGGTGCCTCCAGTGCCGACGCCTCGGCCGCCGGTGCCTCGGCCGCCCGTGCCCCGGCCGCCGACGCCTCGGGCGCCGGTGCCTCGGATCCCGGCGGCTCGGGCGCCAACGGCTCGGGCGCCCCCTGGTGCAGGCGGCCGATCACCACGGCGAGCCGGGCTCCGGCGCCGCCCAGTCCGTGCACCAGACTCTGGAGCGCCGGCAGCAGCGCCTGCGTCAGGTAGGTGAGCGCGCCCGCCAGCTCTCCCGCGCTCACCCCGTTGCGCAGCAGCCAGGGGGCCAGCGCCAGCAGCAGGACAACGGGCAGACGTCCGCCGAGCCCCAGCGCCACCGCCCGGGCGATCCCCCAGTACGCGAGCGCGTCGGCGGCGCGCCGTTCGGTCTCGACGCGCCGGCGCAGCGCCTGTCGCACCGTCTGCCGCGCGCCGCAGGCGGACACGTCCCGCAGCGCGCGCACCACGGTCGTCGCCTCGGCCGCCAGTTCCTCGTCGGCCACCAAGAAGTCCCGTTGCCGCCGGGCCAGTGGGCGCAGTGTCACCGCGAAGACCGCCAGCCCCGCGGCCAGCGGTGGCAGGACGACGAGCAGCAGCGGGGGCGCCAGCGCGGCCAGGCCCGAGAGCGCCCCGGCGAGAGCGACGACGAAGGAGCGGGAGACCATGACCACACCGGCGAAGCTGTCCCGCGCGATCTCGACCTGGTGCGTGAGGCGGGAGACGGAGGAAGTACCGGCGTCGCCGGTTCCGCGCCCCGGTGCGACCGTGGCCGTGACCGCCTCGTACAGGCCGCGTGCCACCACGCGGCGCACCAGCGCGTCGCGCAGTGGCTCGGCCAGCGCGGCCACCTGGCGGTAGACCCGCGCCGTTCCCAGCGCTCCCACCAGCAGCCCGAGACCGGCGGCGGCCAGCCACCACAGGCCGGTGGCCGGGCGCCCCGCCAGGAACCCCGAGTCCAGCGCGCGGGCCAGTGCGAAACCCAGCGCGAAGGTGTGGGCCGCCTCCAGCAGCGACCAGCCCGCCAGCGCCCACAGAACCCCCGGGCGCCGTCGCAGGAAGCGCAGTCCCGCTCGCACCAGTACCGGCTCACGGCGGTGCTTTCCGCGGCGTGCGGACAGCCGCGCCGCGGGGCCGCCCAGCGGGTCACTCATCGGCCCCGCTCCCGAACAGCGCCCGGTAGGCGGGCGTCTTCCACAGGTGCCCGTGGGGGGCGACCGCACGGATTCGGCCACCCTCCAGCCACGCGGTCAGGTCGGCGCGGGCGGCCGTCGAGGCCCGGTGCGCGACGATCAACCGGGTGTGTGCCACCTCGCGCGCGCTCGTCAGCGCCCGTGTCACCTTCAGTTCCGTCACGGTGTCCAGGCTCGAGGTGGCGTCGTCCAGGATCAGCACACGGGCGCCCTGGGCGAACGCGCGCGCCAGACCGACGCGTTGCACCTCGCCTCCGGACAGCGGCGCCAGCCCGTGCGGGGTGTCGTAGCCGCGGGGGAGGGTACGGACGAAGTCGTCGGCGCAGGCCAGGGTCGCCGCGTGGACCACCCGCGTCGCGGGCGGCCCGTGCTCGGCGGGAACGCCCGCCGCGATCGCCTCGCCCACCGTCGCGCCGAAGAGGACGGGACGCTCGAACGCGAAACCGACGGCGCGTCGCAGCTGCGCGGAGGTCAGGTCGGCCAGGTCGACGCCGTCCAGCAGCACCCGCCCCGCGTCCGGCTCGGCGAGCCGCCCGGCGACCGCCGCCAGCAGGGACTTGCCCGACCCGGAGCGGCCGACCACGGCCACGGTGGCCCCCGCGGGCACCACCAGGTCCACGTGCCGCAGCACCGCCTCGTTTCCGTACGAGGCGCGTACACCGCGCAACTCGAGCCGGCCCCCGCGGGACGGGGCGGCGGCCTCCGGCAGCATGAGGTGTCCCTCGCGCAGGGGAGGAACGGCCAGCACCTGAGCCAGCCGCTGCGCGGCCGTGCGGCTCCGTACCAGCGCGTTGAGCTGCCCGACGAGCGTACCCACGCCCGCCGCGAGCGCCGCGTACCGCGTGGCGGCGACGAGCCCGCCCACGCTCAGCTCCCGCTCGCCCACCAGCAGTCCGCCGACCGCCACCACGGCGACCTGGAGGAGCGGTACCAGCACGGCGGCCTGCGCCGTGGCCCGCCCCTGGACGTGCCACGTGCGGTGCCCGTGCTCGGACAGCTCGGCCAACGGCTCCAGCACGCGGGCGCGTTCCCGGCGCTCGATGCCCGCCGCCGCGATGGTGCGGGCCCCCGACAGTGCCTCCACGAGCCGTCCGGCGATCCGCGCCTGTGCTTCCTGGTAGCGGGTGACACACGCCGTCGATGTCCGGGAGAACGCCCGCAGCAGCAGCACGAGCAGCGGTGTCCCGGCGGCGAAGACGGCGGCGAGCCGCAGATCGAGCAGGGCCAGCGCGAGAAGGCCGCCCACCGGGGTGACCAGCGCCGCCAGTGCCGAGGCGACGCCGGCGGGGCCCGCGCCCGCGTGCGCGGCGTTGCCCGTGCAGCGGGTGACCAGGTCCCCCGAGGAGAAGCGGCCGGCCCGCAGCGGGGAGACGCCCAGCAGGTGTCCGGCGAGCCGGGAGCGCAGCCGCGCGGTCGTACGGGAGGTGAGGGTGCCGGTGAGGACCGCGTCGGCGGCGTCCAGCACGAGCAGCGCGCAGGTGAGCGCCGCACACACCGCGAGCCAGCCGCCCGCGCCTGTGCCGCCGGCCGTCGCGCCGTCCCCCGCGCCGCTCGTGCCCCTCCCGTGTCCCGCCTCGGTCAGCAGCAGGTCGAGTGTGTGGCCGAGCGCGGCCGGGAGAGCCAGCGAGGCGCCTGCCGCCGCGGTCGCGGACAGGAAGAGGGCCACCGCGCGCCACCGGTGACGGCGCCCCGCGGTGAGCAGCAGCCGGTCGGCCGGGGACTTCGGGCCGCCAGGACGCCCGGTGGCCGCCGCGCGCCGCCCGGAGGCCTCCGGACCGCAGGCCTGCGGGCCGGAGTCCGGCGGTCCGGAGTCCTGCGGTTTGGAGTCCTGCGGTTTGGAGACAGGGAAGTGCTCCTGGGCGGGGACAGCGCCCCGCCCAGGAGCACCGGGTGTGTGTGTCACCCGGTCACAGGCACAGGAGCGTGCTGTGGGAGCTGTGCTTGTCGCACAGGAGGAGGCTCGCGCTGCTGTCGTCGCCGCCGCCGGTCCGCTCCTCGGGCTCCAGCGTCTGCAGGTCGAGAAGTGCCATCGTGGTGTTTCCTTCCCACTCGGGTGATCGGTGTGTGTTACAGGGACGGTGGTGCTTCGGTACGGCCTTCGTCCCCAAGGCCGGTCTGAGGGCCGCCGCCGGGCGCATGCACGCCGTCGGCCAGCGGGAGGGGCGCACCTGTGAGGGGCGCGTCCGTGAGGGGCGGGAGGAACGGCAGGCTCGGCGGCGTCTGTCCGCCGCGGACGGCCGCGGCGGCACCGACCGCGAGTAGACAGCCCGCCGTGCCGGTCGCCAGGTCCATCGACAGCCGCATCATCTGGTCGCCGGGGAAGGCGAGTCCGCCCGCGTACGCCATGCCGTACCAGCCGAGCCCGGCGAGCTGGGCCGTGCGGTCGCCGTCGGTGACACCGGGGGTGGCGGTCCTGCTGAGGTGCAGCAGCATGCCCGCGCGCCCTTGGAAGAGCCCCGGTTGTGCGTAGTACCTCATCCGGGCGGCCGGCAGGATGCCCGTGCGGGCCCGCTCGAACGCGGTGTGGCCGGGGCGGTGGCGGAGGAAGTCGTCGAGCACCATCGCGATGCCCACGCTGCCCGCGCCCAGATACGGCATGGTGCGGCTTCCCTCGTCCACCTGCCAGGTCCCTGCGCTGTCCTGCACACAGCGCGCCAGGTCCCGGGCGAGCGCCCGCTCCGCCAGGTCGAGCAGCGCGGGCTCCCGGTGCCGCTCGTACAGCCGGAGGAAGAGCAGCGCCGCGCCGGTCGAACCGTGCAGCAGCCCGGCTCTGTCGGCTCCTGGACGGTCGTCGTCCGGCTCGTCCAGCCGTTGGGCGAGCAGCCGCGCGGCCTCGGTGGCGGCGGTGTGCAGGCCCTCCTCACCGGTCTGCTCGGCGAGTCGGCCGAAAGCCAGACCCAGGCCGGCGAGACCGCCGAACAGGGAGCTGCCCAGCCGCTGCCACTTCTCCTCCAGCACCCGGTCGGTCAGTTCCAGCGCGCGCTTGGCGTGTCCGGAGCGTGCCAGGACGAGTGCCACGCCCGGCAGCCCGTCGTAGAGGCCCAGCGGAGTGCCGCGCGGCGGGGGATCGGTGTGCCGCAGCAGCCACTCCTCGCCCTCGGGCCAGCGGCCGGCTCCCGTCTCGGCGAGCGCGTGCAGCACCCCGGCCGCGCCGTACGCCAGCCCCAGGCCGCCGCCGTCGCCGAACTGGGCGATGTCTCCCGGGATCAGGCGGTCGTCGCGCGTGGGGGTGGCGGAGGCGAGTACGGCCTTGACCATGGCCTCGCGCGCGGCGTGCCACTCGCCGGGGCCCCCGGGCGAGCCGACGGCCGGGACGAGAGCCGATACGGACGCCGGGAGGCGGGAGGCGCCCTCGCCCTCGGCGGCGCTGCCCGTACGGGCGTCTCCCTCCGTACGGGTGCCGCTCCGTGTGCGTGAGGTGCGTGAGGTGCGTGGGGTGCCTGAGCTGTCCTCCCCGGTACGCGAGCCGGCTCCCTCGATGGTGGCGACGGCCTGGGCCAGGAAGTCCTCGGGGATGCCGGGGAACTGCTCGGCGGCGATCCGCGCCAGGTGTCCGGCCTTGCCCCGGTCGACCGCCAGCAGCGTCGTCATGGGCAGGAACAGGGCGAGCGCGAGACAGGCCAGGGCGTAGCGGTCGATGTCGTAGCCGCTGCGGTCGGCGGGGGCGATGAAGCCGGGGTGGGCGACGATCTGCCGTGGATCGTCCTCCGCGCGCGCCGCCGCCTCGAAGTCCAGCAGCCGCACCGTCTGTTCGTCGGGCGCCAGCATGATGTTGAACATGTGCAGGTCGTTGAAGACGATGCCCCGGGCGTGTACCGCCTCGACAGCCTCCACGACCAGCCGGTGGACGCGCAGCGCCCACGCGGTGTGGCGGGAGACGGCCTCCGGATCGGGGTCGGCGCTCAGCAACGGGTGCCGCCTGGCGAAGAAGGAGTTGAGGGGCTGCCCCGCTATCTCCTCCATCACCAGGAACCGGTGCCCGTCCACCTCCAGCCAGTCCCGCAGGGCCGGCACCACCGGCAGCCCGGCGAGCTGGTCGAGAGCCGTCTTCTCGCGCTCCAGTCGCGCGACCGCGTCGGCGCCGTCGGCGGCGAGCCCGGCGTGCGGCCTGGCCTCCTTGAGGACGACCCGGCTGCCGTCGCGGATGTCGGTGCCGCCGTAGACGCCGCCACCGTTGGAGAAGTGCAGCGCCTTGTCGATGCGGTACGGCAGTTCCGCGACGGTCGCCGAGGCACGGGCCGCCAGCGCGGGACGGAGAAACGCGGGCAGCTCCACCCCGTCCGGCACCCGGAACGCCGGGTCCTTGCGGTCGGGCACCAGGTTGCCGTGCGCGTCCTCCACCGCGGGAACGAGCCGGCCGTGCGGATCGACGCAGAAGCGGGGGGCGAATCCGCCGTAGCGTACGTACAACGGGCCCTGGCGCCAGCGCAGGTCGGTGAGAATATAGGGCCCAGGACTGCCGTGCAGTTTCTCGCCCAACTCCCGCACCACCATTTCGAGCTGGGTTTCGTCGGCGGGATAGATGGTGGCGAATTTTCCGCTCGTGCCGCGCCCGGCGTATTTCGCGTTGCGCAGATAGAGTAGGGTGCGGTGCGGAACGCATTTGAAGGGAATGCCCCGGGGGACGCAGTAGTCCCAGACGGCTTCGCCGATCGCGTTCGCGTTCCGCAGGGTGGCCGACGCGTGGATCTTCCAGCCCTGGAGGGGGAACTCGCCGGTCAGTGGCCGCAGCTCCAGCCAGTCGCCCGACCGAGTGCTGCGCCAGCCCGCGGGTACGGGGCGGCGGGAAACGGCGAACTCGCCCGGGTCCTCGGCGGCTTCCCCCTCGCGGGACGCGGAATCCGACACGGAATCCGACTCGCGGGACGCGGAATCCGACAAGCGTTCTGGCGTGTCATAGAAATACCGGTCTGCGAGACAGAATATCTCGTACCGCTTGTCCATCGTTCCCCTCCCCTGGGAAGCACGGGTCAAGCGTGCAGCACGGGGGAGGGAAAGGGGTAGTCAGTTCTGTCATGAATGCGACGTGAGGAACGCACGGGTAACCACGCACAATTCCCCACGGAAGCCGTCAGTTTCCGACGCCGAGCCCTGGGTCACCGACCCCCGGATCACCGAGCCTCGGATCACCGAGCGCCGGGATCACCGAGCCCCAGGTCGCCACCCGGTGCCGGGGCGAAGTGGCGGGCGACCTCCGCCTCGCCGACCTCTTCCAGCGTGCCGGGCGACCAGCGCGGCCTGCGGTCCTTGTCGATGATCTGGGCCCGCACCCCCTCGGTCAGGTCGGGCGAGGACAGCGCCGCCACGGAGGTGCGGTACTCCTGGTCGAGCGCCTCCTCCAGCGAGGACAGCGAGCGGGCGCGGCGCAGCGCGGCGAGAGTGACCCGCAACGAGGTGGGCGACTTGCCCTCGATGGCCACGGCGGCCTCCTTCGCGGCCGGCGCGCCGCTGTTGCGCAGGCGCCGCAGGATCTCCGCCACGTCGTCCGCGCGATAGCAGGGATCGATCCACGCCCGGTGCTCCGCCAGAGCCGCCTCGGGCGCGGGCTCCGCGTACTCCTCCACTGCCCGGGCAGGCGTGGTGTCCGCGAGCGCCGCGGTGAAAGAGGCCAGCCGGTCGGCGGGCACGAAGTGATCGGCGAGCCCGCACAGCAGCGCGTCGCCCGCACCCACCGCGCCGGCGGTCAACGCCAGGTGCGTGCCCAGCTCGCCCGGCGCCCGCGACAGCAGCCAGGTCCCGCCCACGTCCGGCACGAACCCGATGGTCGTCTCCGGCATGGCGACCTTCGCCCGCTCCGTGACGACCCGCACCCCGCCGTGCGCCGAGAGGCCCACCCCGCCGCCCATGACCACGCCGTCCATGAGGGCGACGTACGGCTTGGGGTAGCGGGCGATACGGGCGTTGAGCCGGTACTCCTCTGCCCAGAACCGCGCCGAGTCGGCGCCGCCGCCGCGGCGTACGTCGTCGTGGATCTCCCGGATGTCCGCGCCCGCGCACAGCCCGCGCTCACCCGCTCCGCCGAGGACGACGGCCGCCACCTCGGCGTCGTGCTCCCAGGCGTCGAGTGCCTCGGCGATGCGCCGGATCATCTCCAGGTTGAGGGAGTTGAGCGCGCGCGGCCGGTTGAGCAGCAGACGCCCCACGCGGCCGTCCTTGCGGACGAGGACGGGCGGTTCGCTCTCGCGGACGGACGGTTCGGTCCCGGGCATGGACGCAGGGCTCCTTCGCACGTGACGACGGTGGACGCTCTCGCGGGCCACCGTACGTGGCGTGCCGCGGCGGTGCCGTCGCCCCCTCTCCACAGGGGTGCGGCGCGGCGCACCGGGCTCCCCGAAGGGGCGCGCCCGGCCCCGCCTAGGTCGGCGCCGGGGCGCTACCGTGGCGGCTCCTGGTCCGAACCTGCCCGGATGCGCACACGAGTGACCAGCAAAGAGACGTTTTACACTTCGGAACCGAGGGGGCCTCGGCCGTCGTACCCGGCCGACGCCCGACGGCCGCTGCTGTCGACCGCCGGAACGCAGGGCGAGCCCGTGCCCGGCTCCAGGGACCAGGCGCCCGCAAGGAGCTCCTCGACCAACTCGTCCAGTTCCAGGCGGCGCTCCACCCGCTGCAGATCCGTCACCCTGGCGTGCGTGCTGACCTGACGAGGGGCGAGCAGCGCGCAGCAGTCCTCGTCGGGCAGTACGGAGACGTCGGCGGTGCCCAGAGCGCGCGCCTCGTCGATGATCTCCTGCTTCTCCCAGCCCAGCAGCGGACGCAGCAGCGGCAACGACGCCGCCTCGTCCACGGCCGCCAGATTCGCCACCGTCTGGCTGGCCACCTGCCCCAGGCTGTCGCCCGTCACCAGCGCGTCGGCACCCAGCCGCTGCCCGAGAGCGCTCGCCGTGCGCGCCATCAGCCTGCGCTGCGCCACCACCTGGAACCGTCCCGCGCCCGCGACCGCGAGCTGCTTCTGCGCCCTGCCCAGCGGCACCACCCACAGCGTGCGCCCCGGCTGGAACCGGTTGAGCTCCCGCGCGAGCGCGTAGGCCTTGTACACCGAGGCGGCGTCCGTGTACGGGGCGCCGGTGAAGTGCACGTAGTCGCAGGCCAGTCCGCGCCGCATGGCACGGTAGGCGGCGACGGGGGAGTCGTAGCCGCCGGACAGCAGGGCCAGCGCCCGGCCGCTGGAGCCCACCGGCAGGCCCCCCTGCCCCCGCAGCCGGGTCCAGGACAGGTAGCTGCCCTTCCGGTCCACCTCCACGGTCAGCTCCACGTCGGGGGACGAGAGATCCACCCGCGCTCCCGTCTCCCGGCACACCCGTTCCCCGACGGTCGCCGCGAGCACCGAGGACGTGAGGGGAAAGGACTTGTCCCGCCGCTTCGCGCGCACCGCGAAGCTGATCTGCCCGCTGCCGCCGCTCCGCTCCTGCCAGACCCGGCGCAGTGCCTCCACGGCGTGGTGGCCGATGGTCTCGACGGTGCTGCCCACCCGCACCGCCGGCTGCACGAGGTTGAAGCCGATCACGCGGCGCACGCACGCCACGAGCGTGTCCAGTTCGGGCTCGCCGCCCACCATCGTGACGCTGCGGCCCCTCTCCACCCACGTCGCGCCGGGCAACTGACGCAGCGCGTGCCGCAGGTTGTGGTGCAGCAGTTCCTCGAAGCGTGCGCGGTTGCGGCCACGGAGAAAGACCTCACCGTGCTTGAGCAGGACGCACTCCGCCGCGCCGGTGTCCGGCGCCGCGCGCTCGTGCGCCGCTGCTCCGGCGGGCGCGCGCTGGGGCACGGACGTGGTCCGGGTCGCGCCCGCGTCGTCGTGCGGATGTCCCTCGGGGGCGGGACGGGGCCCATGGATCGTCACGGAACTTCCCTCCTGCCCGACAGGCTATGCGACCCCGCTGCCACGCCCCACCGCTCCCTCGTCCCGCTTGGGAGGGGCGGGGCGCCGAGCGGCAGGTGTGCGGCCCCTGGTGCGGCGGGCAGGGGTGAGGAGGACCACTCTCACCGCCTCGCGGAGGCTGACTAGGGTCTTCCGAGGTGCGCACGCGCCGGTGGAACGGGCCCCGCCCGGCGGCCCGTCGGCGCCGCGCTCCATCCGTCACCGAAGGGACATCGCATGGCCGAGGTCGTCGAGCTGGTCACTTACCCCGTCAAAGGGTGCGCCGCCGTTCCGCTGCGGGAGGCCGCCCTCGAACCCGCCGGCATCGCCGACGACCGCGGCTTCCTGGTGACCACCTCGCAGGGGGTGGGCCGCACCCAGCGCCGCGACCCCGGGCTCGCCCTCGTCAGGCCGGAGGTGACCCGCGTCCCGGCGGGGGAGCGGCTGACGTTGCGGGCGCCGGGAACCGAGGCCCTGCACGTCGAGGTGGACCTTTCGGGACCGCGCCGGGAGGTGGACATGCTCGGCCGGCCGCTGCGCGGCATCGACCAGGGCGACGAGGCCGCCGCGTGGCTCTCGGACGTCCTCGGCTCGGCCAGCCGGCTGGTACGGGTGCCGCCGGAGAACGGCCGGGTCACCGACGGGCTGACGCCCGGCACCTCGCGGTACGCGGACAGTTGCGCCGTCCACCTCCTCTCCCGCGCGACCCTGGACCACCTCAACAAGCGGCTCGCCGACCGGGGCGCCGAACCGCTGCCGATGTCCCGCTTCCGCCCCAACATCGTGATCGACGACTGGGACGCGGAACCGCACGCCGAGGACAGGGCACGGCGGCTGCGGATCGGCGGGGCCGAACTCGGCTACGCGAAGCTGGCCATCCGCTGCGCCGTCACCCTCGTCGAGCAGGACTCGGCGGCCAGGCGCGGACCCGAGCCGCTGCGTACCCTCGCCACCTACCGCCGCGCTGCCGAGGGCGGCGTCGCGTTCGGCACCAAGTGCGCTGTGCTGCGTCCCGGCACGCTCGCGGTCGGTGACCCGGTGGAGGTGACGGACTGGGGCGCGTCCGAGCTGTAGCGCCCGCCGCGCCCCGCGAGCGCGCGCAGCGCCCGTACGTACGGGCTGTGCCGCGCGGGCCGCGCCACCGTGCCGGCGCAGGCCAACTCGGCCCGGTCCAGCGCGTCCTCCAGGCAGGCGTCGTGCAGCGGGCGCCACACCAGTGGCCAGGTGAGGCGGGCGGGCCCGCCCGCCGTCATGGCGAGCGTGTGACGCAGCAGGGTGCGCCGCTCGTCGACGGCGAAGGCCGCGAACTCGTGGAAGCCGTCGAAGCCGCGTGGCCCGATGAACGTGAAGCGCACCCAGGTCGCGGGGACGTGGGCGGCGACGGTGTAGCGGACCGGGCCGTGCCCGCCGGCCGCGCCCTCGGCCAGCGGCCCGTCGAAGCGCATCGCGGGCCACGCGCCATGCGGCCACAGCCGGTCGTCCTCGCAGGACAGCGAGTCCAGCAGCGCGCCCACCTCGCCGCGGGTCGCGGGCAGCAGCCGCTCGTGCACGTTGCAGACCTGCATGGTGTCCTCCGTTGCCTTCGCGCGGGTTCTAGAGAGGAGTCTCCAATACGGTCAGGCTACGCTGCCGCACATGGCCAGGCCACCCCGTTTCGACTCCGACCGACTGCTCGACGCCGCCGTCCGCCTGGCCGCCACCGCAGGGCCCGGCGGCGTCACCATGACCGCCGTCGCCCGGGAGGCCGGAGCGCCCAGCGGCTCCCTCTACCACCGCTTCCCCGGCCGCACCGCGCTGCTGGCCGAGCTGTGGCTGCGCACGGTGGAACGGTTCCAGGACGGCTTCCGGCGGTACCTGTCGGACCAGCCCCTCGCCACAGCGGACGCGGCGCGCGCGGCGGGCCGCGCCGCCGCACGGCACGTCGTCGCCTGGAGCCGCGCCCACCCGGACCAGGCAGCCCTCCTCGGCTACGGGCCCGACGACTTCGATCGCGCGCACTGGTCCGAGGAACACCGCCTGCGCGCTGACCGGGGCAACGCGCAGGTCTTCGCCGAGGTCGGCGCGCTCGCCGAGCGGCTCGGCGCCCACGGCGCGGAGGCCACCGAGCGCCTCACCCTCGCCCTGATCGACCTCCCCCTCTCCGTCGTGCGCCGCCATCTGCGCGGGAGCGGCGCCCTTCCCGGCTACGCCGAGTCCCTCGTCGAGGACTGCGCCGCAGCTCTCCTCGCCACGGTGTCCGAGCGGCGCTGACCCGGGGGCCGCAGACCTACCGCGCTCTGTCCGTACGGCTGACACCTCCGCCCTCGCACGGCAGGTTTTTCCCTCCGCCGCCGGGCAACCCGCCCCGGGCCGACGGGGTCGGGCCAGCGGCCCCCGCGGTCCCGGGACACCCCGGGGCGCTACCGGAACAGCGATGTGGAGAGAACCCGTGCCCCCAGCCAAGAACAGCACGCGTGGCCAGGTCGAGCACGAGACGGCCCCACAGCAGCGGACCTCCGCGCCCGCGCGGACGGTCCGGCAGGAGCCGGCAGCAGACGTCGCGAACGTCTTCGTGCTCGGTATGGACGACACCAACCGCGCCACACTCGAGGCGGTCCCGGGAGCGGAGCACTACCGCTTCCACCCGCTGCTGAGCCCCGAGGAACTCCAGGAGGACGAGGTCTCGGTGCCCGGCCTGCTGGAGCGGGCCCGCGGCGTCCTCGACTCCTTCGACGGGAGCGTCGACGCCATCGTCGGCTACTGGGACTTCCCCGTCTCCACCATGATCCCGCTACTGGCCGAGCGGTACGGCACGCGCAGCACAGGCCTGGAGTCGGTGGTCAAGTGCGAACACAAGTACTGGAGCAGGCTGGAGCAGCAGAAGGCCATCGACGAGATACCCCGCTTCGGCCGGGTCGACATGGAGGCAGCCGAGCCCGAGCCGCCCGAGGGCGTCCGCTTCCCCATGTGGGTCAAGCCGGCCCTGGCCTACTCCTCGGAGCTGGCCTACGGGGTCGAGAACATCGAGGAGTTCCGCGAGGCCGTCGCGAAGATCAGGGAGGGCATCGCCCGGGTCGGCAGGCCGTTCGAGTACGTCCTCGACCAGATCGAGCTGCCCGAGGAGATGGCCGGAGTGGGCGGCATGGTCTGCCTGGCCGAGGAGACACTCACCGGGCTCCAGGTCGCCGTCGAGGGATACGTCCACCAGGGCGCCGTCACCGTCTACGGGGTGCTGGACTCCATCACCTACCCCGACTCCTCGTCCTTCCTGCGCCACCAGTACCCCAGCAGCCTCCCGCCGCAGGTACAGGAGCGGCTGACCGGGGTCTCCGAGCGGGTCATCCGGCAGATCGGCATGGACGCGGCCACCTTCAGCATCGAGTTCTTCTACGACCCCGGCACGGACGAGATCAGGCTGCTGGAGATCAACCCGCGGCACTCCCAGTCGCACGCCGAGCTGTTCGACTTCGTCGACGGGGTGCCCAACCACCACTGCATGGTCGCCCTCGCCCTCGGCCGCGATCCGGCTCTCCCGTACCGCGCGGGCCCGTACCAGTGCGCCGCGAAGTGGTACCACCGCTGGTTCACCGACGGCGTGGCCCGCAGCGTGCCCACCGCGCGGGAGATCGCCCGGGTGGAGGAGGAGATCCCGGGGGTCGTCATCGACGTCGTCCCCGAGCAGGGACAACACCTGGCGAACCTGTCCCAGCAGGACAGCTACAGCTACGAGCTCGCGCACGTCTTCACGGCGGGAGCGGACGACGACGAACTGCGTGAGAAGTACGACCGCAGCATCGCGGCCCTCGGCCTGCACGGCGCACCACCGGGGCGCGAGGCCGACGACGCCGCCGACGTCCACGACGCCGCACAGGCGTGACGACCAGCGAGCCGGAGGCAAGGGGCCATTCGGCCGCAGCCGGCGGCACCGGTCGGCCCGTCGGGAAGGCATGAGAACGGCCGGCTGCAGCCGCGAGTCCGCCGGGCGGCGCCCGCGCGTCCGGCGGACAGCGGCCACCGATCCGGCCGACCGCACCACGGGAAGGAGGCGGACCGCGCCCATGCGCACCGTGCACAATCTGCCGTACGAGACGAAGGAAGAGACCACGAGCGTGCCGCTCCCCGACGGCACCCGGCTCTCCGCGCGCATCTGGCGCCCCGTCTGCACGGACCAGGAGCCCCTGCCGGCCGTCCTGGAGTACATCCCCTACCGCCAGCGCGATCTGACGGCCGTACGGGACTCGATCCACCACCCCTACCTCGCCGGGCACGGCTACGTCTGCGTCCGCGTCGACCTGCGCGGCACCGGCGACTCCGACGGGGTGCTGGAGGACGAGTACCTGGAGCAGGAGCAGCAGGACGCACTCGACATCCTGCAGTGGCTCACCGAACAGCCCTGGTGCGACGGCAACACCGGAATGATGGGGATCTCCTGGGGCGCCTTCGCCGCGCTCCAGGTCGCCGCGCGGCAGCCGGAGAGCCTGCGGGCGATCGTCATCGCCTCCTTCACCGACGACCGGTACGCCGACGACATGCACTACATGGGCGGCGCACTGCTGTCGGACAACCTGGCCGAGGCGGGCACCATGTTCGCCTACGCCACCTGTCCCCCCGACCCGGCCGTGGTCGGTGACCGCTGGCGCGCGATGTGGCACGAGAGGCTGGAGGGGACCGAGCCGTGGGTGCTGGAGTGGCTGCGCCACCAGCGGCGTGACGACTACTGGCGGCACGCCTCCGTCTGCGAGGACTACCAGGCGGTGCGCTGCCCCGTCCTCGCCTCCAGCGGCTGGGCCGACGGCTACTCCAACGCCGTCACCCGGCTGCTCGCCCACCTGGACGTGCCGCGCCGCGGACTGATCGGCCCCTGGTCGCACAAGTTTCCGCACCTGGGCGAGCCGGGCCCGGCCATCGGCTACCTCCAGGAGGTGGTCCGCTGGTGGGACCACTGGCTCAAGGGAGCCGACAACGGCGTCATGGACGGCCCCATGCTCAGCGCCTGGATGCAGGACAGCGTGCCCCCTTCCACCGCGTACGAGGAGCGGCCCGGCAGGTGGGTGATCGAGCCCGAGTGGCCCTCGCCGCAGGTCAACGAGGTGGTCCACCCGCTGGCGCAGTACCGTATCTGCCCGCCGGGGGAGCCGGCCGCCGAGCGGGCCGCCGAGCGCGGACCCGGCGAGGCGCTGACGGTGCGCTCACCGCTGTCGGTCGGCCAGTTCGCCGGCAAGTGGGCCTCCTACAACGCGCCGCCCGACCTGCCCTACGACCAGCGGGAGGAGGACGGCGGGTCGCTGGTCTTCGAGACGGACCCGCTTACCGAACGCGTGGAGATCCTCGGATCCCCCAGCGTCGAGCTGGACTTGGCGGTCAGTGAGCCGGTCGCCCAGGTCGCGGCACGGCTGTCCGACGTCGCGCCCGACGGCAGCGCCACCCGCGTCACCTACGGCGTGCTCAACCTCAGCCACCGCGAGGGCACGGGCACGCCGGAACCGCCCGAGCCCGGTGCGCGCTGCCGCGCCACCGTGCGGCTCAACGGGGTGGCGCAGGCCTTCCCTCCCGGGCACCGCATCCGGCTGTCGCTGTCCACCTCGTACTGGCCGCTGGCCTGGCCGCCGCCCCGGCCCGTGCTGCTGAGCGTCCACCAGGACTCCAGCAGTCTCACGCTGCCGGTACGCAGCCCCCGCGCCGACGGGGAGGCCCCGCGTGACCTGTTCGGCGAGCCCGAGGGCGCCGCGCCGCTGACGACCACGACGCTCACCCCGCCGGAGGAGCGCTGGGACGTCAAGCGCGACCTGATCAACTACCACCACGAGCTGGAGATCGTGAAGGACCGCGGCTTCGAGCACCTGGACCACATCGGGCTGGACGTCGGCCGGCGCGCCTACGAGCGGTACACGGCGGTGGCCGACGACTTCACCTCCGTCGGTGGCGAGTCGACGTGGACCATGACGTTCCGGCGCGACGGATGGGAGGCCAAGACGGTCACCCGCACCGTACTGACCTGCACCGAGCGGGACTTCCACGTGCACGCGACGCTGGACGCCTACGTGTCGGGGGACCGCGTCTTCTCCCGCACCTGGAACGAGACGGTGCCCCGGGACTGCCTCTGAGCAGCCGGCTCCGCAAGTCCATCGGGGTTGACGAGACGGCTGGTTGCGTGGCCCGTGGTACTCAGATGCGAAGACCGCTGAGAGGATGCGATCAGTAGGAGCGCACTGCTTCCCGCACCATGGTGGCGAAGTCGTGGTAGGGCTCGGGGTCGCCACCGTCACCGGGCCACCACACGTACGCGGTCCACTCGCCGTTTTCCCCGACGCTGTCGGCGTGCAGCAGCCAGTAGCAGCCGCTGCCGCCGTTGTCGTCGCCGATCAGCAGGCACCGCTTGAGTATGGCGAGCCGGCCTGCGAAGGAGTCGATGTCCGACCACGCTGCCATGAGGTCGGCGTCCAGGTCAGCCAGCCAGCCGATGTCCCTGACCTGGAACAGGTCGACGGGCCCGATGTCTTCCCAGCCGTCACTGACCTGGAGGAAATTCCGGTACGAGAGAGGAAGCCTCACTCCGAGCCGCTCCTCGACGGCCACGACCGCGTCCTCGCCCGCCGGTTCGGCGCCGGCCCACCCGGCCTCCAGCCGCTTCTTGCTGATGACCTGGCGATGGTCCTCGATGGCCTCGCGGACCTCGTCCGAGTTGATGTGCCTGGCGTTGTAGTCGCTGAGGAACGCGCGCCATTCCGCGACCGTCAGGGGGCGAAGGGGTCGTCATAACTGAACTCCGATGATGAGTACGGTGGGTCTCGGACAGCCTCACACGACCCACTGACAAGCGAGGCGTGTGCTGACTCGCGGCGACCCGGCCCTCGAAACCGCAAAGCCGCCGCCTGCTGCCGACGAATCCCTGACTCGGATCGCCAGGAGGCGAACGGTGACCGATACGGCATCAGCCGAGGTGCCGGGAGAAGAACCTCAGTGTGCTGTCCAGTTCGCATGCCGGGATCTCCCCGTGCTTGCCGGGGTTGGCGTGCAGCGTCTTCTCGGCCGAGGCCAAGGCGTCGAACAGCGCCATGCTCTGGGCTCGCGGCACGCGCTCGTCGTCCCACTGCACCAGGAACTCCACCGGAGCGGTGATCGCCGCGGCAGCCTCGGTCAAGGCCAGTGCTCCGCCCAAGCCCAGTACCGCCGCGCGGACGCGGGGTTCGGCAGCGACGAACGGAACGCCGAGTCCGCACCCCAGCGAGACCCCCCAGTAGCCCACCGCACCAGTGCCGACGTGGCCGAGCTGCTGGACCGCGTCCAGGGCCGCCCGCCATTCCGGCACGGTCTGGCGGGCCACGCGCGCCTGGAAACCGGCGATCAACGGAGCCGGCTCTTCACCGGCCTCGATGCGCGCCTGGTTCTCGGTCACGATCCGGTCGTACTCCTCGACCTTCGGCCGGTCGCCGTGGGCGGGCGCGTCGAGGGCCACGACCGCGAAACCGAGCTCCGTCACGAAGCGGCGGGCACGGGCCAGGATGCCGGGGGCCTTCTTGTGCTGCCCGCCGCCGTGCCCCATCAAGACGAGTGGACGAGCGTCGACGGCGCCTTCCGGCGTCCACAGCACGTCGGGAATCTCACCGAGAGCAAAGAGCTGTTCGCGGACGCCGTCGGTGGACGTCTCAGAGAGGAAGTGCATAGCGTTGCAAGCCTTTCGGGATGCCTCTGCGGGCACTCCCTAGGCCATGCAGGGGAGGGAGGCCCGACCTGTCGCAGCGTTGATCGGTCTCACCTCCTCGGTTCGCAGCAGTGCACGGCGGTAGGAACATAGCACGTAGGACTTCCCCTGGGGCCCGGGCAAGCGAGCAGAGAGGCGAACCTCGCCTGACGCGGCACCAGGGCAGCAGGCCCTGGCAGCGCGCCGCCGCCGCCGGACCACCGGTCCGGCGGCGCGCCCCGGGGCGCCGGGGGGAAGGGGACGCCCCGGGGCGCGGAGGTCAGGGCACCACGACGATCTTGCGGCCCTTGCCCTCCGCGAACCGGCCCAGCGCCTCGGGGTAGGAGGCCAGCGGGAGCCGGTCCGAGATGAACACCTCCGGGTCGAGGATGCCGCCCGCGAACAGCTCGGCGGCCCGCTCGTAGCTGTGCAGCACCGCCATCGATCCGGTGATGGTGATCTCCTGGTTGTAGATGCGGTACGGGTCGATGGTGGCCCGCGTCGCGTAGTCGGCGACCCCGAACTGGAGGAAGGTGCCCGCCTTGGCCACGCGGCCGAGGCCGTCCTGGATGGCGGCGGCGTTGCCCGTGGCGTCCACCACCAGGTCCCAGCCGCCGGGGCGGTCCAGCTCCTCGGCGGTGGCCGCGGCGCCGCTGCACCCCAGGGAGCGCGCCGTGGCCAGGCGCTCGGGGTTGAGGTCGAGCACCTCGACGCTGGCGGCCCCGGTGCGCTTGGCCAGCTCCAGCATCATCAGGCCCATCGTGCCCGAACCGTAGATCAGCACGTGCGAACCCAGCTGGCTCTTGAGCACGTCGTAGCCGCGCACCGCGCACGACAGCGGCTCGATCAGGGCCGCGTCCTGGGTGCGCACGTGCTCGGGCAGCGGCACGCAGTTGGCCACCGGAGCCACGGCGTACTCGGCGGCGCCGCCCGCGCGGCTCACTCCGATCGCCGCCCAGCGCTCGCACATGTTGTTGTGCCCGGTGCGGCAGTAGCGGCACTCGTAGCAGTACAGGGAGGGGTCGACGGCCACCCGGGTTCCCTCGGACAGCTCGGTCACCTCGCTGCCGAGCGCCACGACCTCCCCGGCGAACTCGTGCCCGGGGATCACGGGCAGGGTTGGGGCGAACTCCCCCTGGAGGATGTGCAGGTCCGTGCCGCACAGCCCGCAAGCGGCCACCTTCACCACCACCTCGCGGGGTCCTGGTGTGGGGTCGGGAACCTCCGTCAGAGAGACCTTCCCCACGGACTCGACGAGAGCGGCCTTCATTTCACGGCTCCTAGCGACAGGCCCTGGACCAGCTTGTCCTGGGCGGCGAACCCCGCGGCGAGCACCGGCAGGGAGATCACGAGCGACGCGGCGCACACCTTGGCCAGGAACAGGCCCTGGCTGGTGATGAAACCGGTCAGGAAGACGGGCGCCGTCTGCGCGACGACCCCCGTCAGTACCCGCGCGAAGAGCATCTCGTTCCAGGAGAAGATGAAGCAGATCAGCGCGGTGGCGGCGATCCCGGGCACGGCGACGGGCGCGACGACCCGCGCCAGGATGGTGGGCAGCCGGGCGCCGTCGAGCTGCGCCGCCTCGATCAGCGCGACCGGCACCTCCGCCAGGAAGGACTGCATCATCCACACCGCGATCGGCAGGTTCATCGAGGTGTAGAGGATGACCAGCAGCCAGATGTTGTCGAGGAAGCCGGTGTTCTTGGCGAACAGGTAGATCGGCAGCAGGCCGGCGACCACCGGGAGCATCTTCGTGGACAGGAAGAAGAACAGCACGTCTGTCCACTTGCGCACCGGCCGGATGGACAGCGCGTAGGCGGCGGGCAGCGCCAGCAGGAGCACGAACAGGGTCGAGACCACCGAGGCGGTCAGCGAGTTGGCCAGCGCCGGCCAGGGCCCCGACTGCCAGGCCCCGCCGAAGAACTCGCGGTACCCGTCCAGCGTCAGCGGGGCGGCCAGGGACGGCGGGTTGGTGGCCGCGTCCGACTCCGAGTGGAAGGAGGTGAGCACCATCCACGCGATCGGCAGGAAGAAGGCCAGCCCGCACACCCAGGCCAGCAGGCCCAGCAGCGCGTTTCTGCGCCGTACCGTGCTCGGCGCGGTGACCGCGCGTGCCTTTCTCTGGTCGGCGGCGGTGACGCTCGCGCTCATGACCGGGCCTCCTCACGGAAGAGGGACGAGACCACCCGCAGCGCGAGGGTGGCGATGATCAGGGAGCCGAGCACCACCAGGACCCCGGCCGCGGACGCCAGTCCGTACTCGTGGCCCTGGTAGAAGGTCTGGTAGATGGTGTACGGCAGGTTGGCGGTTCCCAGCCCGCCGGAGGTGATGGTGAAGACGGCGTCGAAGTTCTGCACGATGTAGATCGACCCCAGCAGCGCACCCAGCTCCAGGTAGCGGCGCAGGTGCGGCAGCGTCAGATAGCGGAAGATCTGCCAGGCGCTCGCCCCGTCGATGCGGGCCGCCTCCAGGGAGTCGGCCGGGCGGCTCTGCAGCCCGGCGAGCAGGATGAGCATCATGAACGGCGTCCACTGCCAGATCAGCGACACTTCCACCGCGCCGAGCGGCATCTCGGCCACCCAGTCGGGCTGCGGCCCGTCATCCCCGAACACCCAGGTCAGCATGCCGTTGAGCAGTCCGTACTCCGGGTTGTAGAGGACGTGCTTCCACAGCAGCGCCGCCGCCACGGGAACCAGCAGGAACGGCGCGATCAGCAGGGTGCGCACCAGGCCGCGGCCCTTGAAGGTGCGGTCGAGCAGCAGCGCCAGCCCGAGTCCGAGCACCAGACTGGCCAGTACGACGACGGCGGTCAGGATGGCGGTCGTGATCACGGACTCGCGCAGCGCCGCGTCGCCGAGCACCTCCCCGTAGTTCTCGAAGCCGCCGAACCGGCGGGCCTCCGGGTACAGGGCGTTCCAGTCGAAGAACGAGACCACCAGCGTGGCCACGAACGGCAACTGGGTGACGACGATCATGAACACCAGTGCGGGCAGCAGCGGAGCCCTGGTCACCCAGGCGCGCAGCTTGTTCGGCGGCCCCTGCGGCTTCGTGGCGGGCTTGCCGGCCGCTGCCGGGCGCTCGTTGCGCGCTCCGGGTGCCGGAGCGGTCGTCGGCGTGCTCATCGGCCCCGCCCCTCGTAGTCCTCGGAGATCTCCTCGGCCAGCGCCTGGGACTTGCGCAGGGCGGTCTCGACGGACTGGCGGCCCGCGATGGCGGCGCTGATCTCCTGCGAGACCTTGGTGCCCAGGTCCGCGAACTCGGGGATGTCCACGAACTGGATGCCGATGGTCGGCCGCGGCTGCACACCCGGGTCGCGGGGCTCGGCGCCCGCGATGGCCCGGCGGGTGACCTCACCGAAGGCGCCCGCCTCCTTCTTGTACTCGGGCAGCTTGTACGTCGAGGCCCGCTTGCCCGCCGGCACGTTGGCCCAGCCGAACTCCTCGCCGACCAGCCGCTCGTACTCCTTGCCCGACGCCCAGGAGATGAACTTCCAGGCCTTGTCCGGGTTGCGGCTCGCCTTTTGGATGCCCCACGCCCAGCTGTAGAGCCAGCCGGAGCTCTCCGTCTTGAGCGTCGGCGCGGGCACATACCCGATCTTGCCCTTGACCTTGGACTTCGACCCCTCCAGGGAGCCGGCACCGGCTGTGGCGTCGTACCACATGGCGGTCTTGCCCTGCGTCATGTTGTTCAGGCACTCGGCGTAACCGGCCTGGGCGGCCCCGGACTCTCCGTGCTCGCGCACCAGATCGACATAGAACTTCGTCGCCTTCTTGAACGCGGGGTCGTCCAGCCGCGCGTTCCAGTCTTTGTCGAACCACGTGCCGCCGAAGGTGTTGACGACCGTCGTCAGCGGCGCGATCAACTCGCCCCAGCCCGGCAGCCCGCGCAGGCATATGCCCTTCATGCCGCGCTGCGCCCCGTCCACCTCGGCCGCGAGCTCGGCGACCTGCGGCCAGGTCGGCTCCTTCGGCATCGTCAACCCCTCTTCGGCGAAGACGTCCTTGCGATACATCAGGAAGGACGACTCCCCGTAGAAGGGCTGGGCGTAGACCTTGCCGTCCTCGCCGCTGAGCGACTCCCGCACCGGAGGCAGGATGTCCTGCTGGTCGAACGACTTGTCCTCGCGGGTGTACTGGTCCAGCGGCTGCAGCCACTCGTTCTTCGCGAAGATCGGGGTCTCGTAGTTGCTGACGGTGGCCACGTCGTACTGGCCCGCCTGGTTGGCGAAGTCCTGGCTGATCTTGTCGCGGACGTCGTTCTCCGGCAGCACCGTGAAGTTGACCTTGATGCCGGTCTCCTTCGTGAAGTGATCCGCGGTCAGCTTCCGCAACTCCAGCATCTGCGGGTTGTTCACCATCAGGACGTTGATCGTGTCACCCCCCTGCCCCAGCGCTCCGGCCCCGGCACAGGCAGGCAGCGTGAGCAGCACGCCCGCCGTGGCGGTCGCGGCCACCACCCGGGCACGGCGTGGTCGATGGGGTGTCCGGCTGAGCTGTCTGCTCCGACGGCGCATGGAAACTCCTGGCGAATCGGCATGTATACGGCGCCGACGGGCGTACGAGGACGACCGCCGGTCCGGGACGGGGGCGGGGATGGAGCGCTCGGGTGGGGCAGGTCAGACTCTGATGACCTGCGGCCCCTGCAAGGCGTAGCGGTGTGCTTCTTGTGCGGGCAGCCCGGTGGAGGTGACGAGCGCCTCGAAGTCGCCCACCTGGGCGAAGCGGCAGAAACTCACGGCGCCGAACTTGGTGTGCAGCCCGGCGAAGACCCGGCGCCGTGCCGCCCGCACCGCCTGCGCCTTCACCTCGCTGACCGCCGGGTCGGGTGTGGTCAGCCCGTGCTCGCGGGAGATGCCGTTGGCGCCGACGAACGCCAGGTCGATGACGAATCCGGCCAGCATCTTCGTCGTCCAGTGCTCGACGGTGGCCAGCGTGCCGCCCCGCACCCGCCCGCCCAGCAGCAGCACGGTGAAGTCACCGGCGGTCGCCAGCACGTTGGCCACCGGCAGCGAGGCCGTCACCACCGTCAACGGCCGGTCCGTCGGCAGCGCCTCGGCGATGAGCTGGGGAGTGAACCCCTCGTCCACGAAGACCGTCTCCGCGTCCCCGAGCAGTTCGACGGCGGCCGAGGCGATCCGCCGCTTCTCCGGCACGTGCATGGTGGTGCGGAAGGCCAGCGTCGTCTCGAAGCCGGCGCTCTCCACCGGATAGGCGCCGCCGTGCGTACGGCGCAGCAGGCCGTGCTGCTCCAGAACGCGCAGGTCGCGGCGGACCGTCTCCTTGGCCACGCCGAGATCGTCGGCGAGCTGTGTCACCTCGACGGAGCCCAGTCGTCGTGCCGTACCGACGATCTGCCGCTGCCGCTCCGCCGCGCTCATGGCTCCGTCGCTCCCGTTCGTCCTGTCCCGGCCGGTCCCCGCGGGCTCCGTTCGGGCACCGGGCTGCCCGTTCCTGCCCGTGTGCAGAGTTGTACCGGCCGTGGGCGGGGCACCACCAGCCCTCCGGTCGGGCAGATCGTGCCCGCTTGCGCCCGTCTCCCGCCGCCCTCCACGGCGGGCCGCTCCAGGCCCGAGCGACTCCCGCGCCCTTTC
>NZ_JASKYT010000649.1:0-1569 GCF_041028275.1 Streptomyces sp. PU-14G | reverse complement strand
GGTGGTGGGCCCGACGAGGAAGCGTGGCGCCCCGGCGAGGGGTGCCGGGGCTTCCGGAGCTTTCGGGGCTTCCGGGAAGAGGGGTCTTGTCAAGAATCCAGGATTCTGTTTACTGTTTCCTCGTGAACGATTACGACGAGCGGTTCCTGACCCGCAACGGCCTGGCGGCCCGCCAGCTCGCGCTCCTCCTGCTGGAGTACGAGCCGGAGACGCGCCTGCCTCGCGTGCGGGACTTCGCCGAGGAGCTGGGGTGCGGGAACGGCACGGTCCAGGCCGCGCTGCGGCTGCTGGAGGAGGCCGGCGCCATCGAGACGGCCGCCCGCGGGCACCTGGGCACCTTCCTCGTCAGATCGGACCGCGCGATCCTGTGGCGGCTGTCGGGGCTCGGCACCTTGCTCGCCGCCATGCCGCTGCCCTACTCCCGCCGCTACGAAGGGCTGGCCACGGGCCTGCGCGCGGCGTTCGACGACGCCGGCACCCCGTTCGCCATCACGTTCATGCGCGGCGCGGGCAGCCGTGCCACCGCGCTGATGGAGGGCAAGGCCGACCTGGTCGTGCTCTCCCGCTTCGCCGCCGACCGGCTCATCGAGGAGTATCCCGAGGATCTGGCCTTGGTGGTGGATCTGGGGCCCGCCACCTACGTCGGCGCCCACGGCGTGCTGCTGCGGGAGGGCGGCTCGCTCGACTCGCCGGGCCTCCGCGTGGCGATCGACCACGCCTCGGAGGACCAGCGCATGCTCGCCGAGCTGACCTTCGGCGGGCGGGCCGACGTCGAATGGGTGGAGTGCTCCTACATGCAGCTCCCCGATCTGCTCGGACACAACGAGGCGGACGCCACCGTCTGGAACCTGGACGAGGTGCAGGGCCGGATCGGCGAGGGGGTGGACGTACGCCCGCTCGGTGACGAGGTGACACGCGACCTGTCGCTGCGGAACTCGAGCGCGGTCGTCATCGGCAGAGCCGAGAGCGTCGCCGCCCTGCACGCGATACGGCAGGCCATCGACCCCGCCCGGGTCGCCGCTCTCCAGTCCGAGGTCCTGCGAGGAGACCGCATGCCCTCGTACTGACCAGCGCCACCTGCCGCCGCGCCACCGCACCGCACGGCACTGCCCGTGCGGGCTCGCGCCGCCAAGAGAATCCAGAATCCCGAGTTCTGTGGGATGTTGAGGAGGCACCACCGTGGACGACCAGCTCGCCCTGCGCATCCAGCTCTTCCGTGAAAGCGGCCAAGTCCGCCCCCAGGTGGCCGATTTCGTGACCGCCGAGCTGACCGCGCTCACCGACGAGGGCGCGCCCGTCACCGAAGAGACGGCCGGAATGCTGACGAGCCATCTGATGATGGCGCTCACCCGGCTCCTCGACGGCGAGCCCATCGAGGAGTTCCTCACCGACGAGCAGGTCGCCGCCGAGCTCGCCGACCACCCGTCAGCCGTCGAACGGGCCCGCCGTATAGCCGAACGCGCCGAGAACGAACTCGGCGCCGCCCTGCCCGCCTCCGAGATCAACTTCCTGGCCATGCACCTGGCCGTCCTCGCCCAGCGCGTCACCGGCTGACAGCCGCCCCCGCCG
>NZ_JASKYT010000648.1:0-1958 GCF_041028275.1 Streptomyces sp. PU-14G | reverse complement strand
CAACATATCTGGCGTTGACTTTGGGCACGCTGGTGAGTTCTCAAGGAACGGGCGCTTCCTTCGAAACGAATCGGTCCTGACGATGCAGTACCGGTTTCTCCGGACGTTTGCCCTTTCGGTGTCTCCGACTCTATCAGATCCGTTTCCCGGCCCGTTTCCGTGCCGTTCTTCCGAATCGGATTCCCCTGTCGGCGGGGCGCCTTCCGGCTGGTCTCTACTTTAGAGCCTTTTCCCTCCGGCTCCAAATTGAGCCGGCCGCAGAAGAAATTCGGCATGCCGAATAGACCCCTGCGAAGGGAGAGCGTGCTCTCGAAGTGGTACCCGCCGGAGTGGCGAAGAGGAGTCGCCGCGAAACCAGGACGGCTTTGCGGCAACCCGATGAACCTTACGGACGGGTGACCTCCGTGTCAACTGTGAGCCCCGTCTCGGTCAACGGTCTCGCTCTCCCGCCTTGATCAGGTCCTTGTGGGACAGCCGCCCGTCCGTGAAACAGAGGCGGTAGAGGAGGGAGTTGTCGAAGGTGGCGTGGCGGTGGAAGCGGCACTCGTCGGTGCGTGCCGGGTCCGGTGGCGCTCCGGGTGGCGGGCTCTCCGCGTCGTACTCGTACGAGGGAAGGCGCGGGAGCACGGTCGAGCGCGGGTCGCCGACGCGCAGGGCGGTGTAGGTCTGCTCGCTGAGTACCGACTCGTGTGACGTGTAGACCTGGTAGCCGTACATCAGTACGGCCAGCACCGCTGTCGCGGCGGCGGGGATCCACAGGGCGTTCGCCATGCCGCGCCGTACCCGTCGGCGGGCCCGGGCCAGCTGCGCGCCGGAGCGTGTGGCGGAGGGTCCGGCGTCGGGTTCGGGTGTCGCCGGGGTGCCGGGGAGGCCGTCCGGGCCGAGAGGCAGGTGGGCGGTCACCTCGAAGCCACCACCGGGCCCAAGGGAGCCGTCGGCGTCCCCGTGCGAGCCGTCGGCGTGCGGGAGGGGGTGGGCGCGGAAGGTGCCTCCGGCCTGGCGCACGCGTTCGTCGAGGCTGATGAGTCCGGTTCCCGTGCCGGCCGCCTTCCCGGTGTCCGCCCCGAGGCCGGGTATCCGGTCCGCCGCGGGAGCGCCGTTCGTGACCGTCACGTGCACGGCGGTCCGCTTCTTCCGTAGCCGGACGGTGATCGCCGCCCCCGGGGCGTGTTTGGTGGCGTTGGTGACGGCTTCCTGGACGACGCGGTGGACGGCGCGGCCGAGGAGCGGCGGCAGCAGCACCGGATCGTCCTCGTCGTCCTGGTGGAGGGTGATGGCGACGCCCGAGGCGGCGGTGCGGGCGACCAGGTCGGGGACGGTCTCGGCGGTGGGTGCCGTGGTGTCCTGGCGGAGGAGGCCGATGATCTGGCGCAGGCGCTCGGTGGCGTCGGCGGCGGCCTGGCGGAGCTCGGCGGCGGAGGCGCGGGCGGCGTCGTCCACACCTGGGGACACCTGGAGCGCGGCGGCGCGCACGGCGATGAGGCTGAGGTCGTGGCCGAGGGAGTCGTGCATGTCGCCGGCGATGCGGGAGCGTTCGCGCAGCCGTGCGCGGTCGGCGACGAGTCGGTGTTCGCGCTCCATGCGCGCCGCCAGGTCCCAGCCGGCCGCCTGGAGTGCGTACTGCTGGCGGCGGAAGCGCCCCAGCAGCCAGGGGAGGACGGCGGCGAACAGGACGGTGCTGACGAGGGTGAACCAGTCCCACAGGCTGGCGCCCGGGAGGGTCAGGGCCAGGGCGAGGCCGATCGCGCAGAGGGTGACCGCGGCGGCGAGCGAGCGGCGTCCGTTCGCGGAGCGGCGTCCCGTGAGGAAGCTCAGGACGACGAGGGCGGGGCTGAAGGTGCTGGTGAACAGCTCGGGGGTGACGGCGAGGCCGAGGCCGGCGGGGACGGCCGCCGCGGCGATGGGGGCGCGGCGGCTGAGGAACGCGGCGGCGGCGAGGAGGGGGGCGGCGGCCACCC
>NZ_JASKYT010000647.1:0-2074 GCF_041028275.1 Streptomyces sp. PU-14G | reverse complement strand
GCCCACCACCGAGACCGTGGCCGCCTCCGGCGCCGCCGCGATGTCCGGCGGCCCCGGCATGAGCACGTCCGAGCCCGGCGGAGCCGGCCGCCCGCACCAGCCGGACGGTCCGGCCGGAACCGTCGACTCGGGCGGTTACGGAACCGCGGGAGACGGCGGCACGGGACAGGCAGGCGGCTGGGGCCACGGCAGCACGGGTCACCCGGCGCCGCCGCCCCCACCGCCGTACGGCGGTGGCCCTGGCGGGCCTGGCGGTCCCGGCGGTCCGGTGGGCCCGGGCGGTTCCGGCGGTGGCGGGATGCCTCCGCACGACCCGTGGGCGATGCCCCCGGGCTCTGGCCCCGGCGGCCCGGAGCCCGGCGGCAAGAAGCGCCGCAACGGCCTGATCGTCGGCGTGGTCGTCGCCGCGCTCGTCGCCGGCGGCATCGGCGGAGGTATCGGTTTCTGGGCGGCCGACCGCTCGGACGGCGGCAGCACCACCATCAGCTCCTCCGCCGACCCCGAGAAGCTCAACCGCTCGCCCAAGTCCGTCGCGGGGATAGCCGCCAAGGCGCTGCCGAGCGTCGTCACCATCCGCTCGTCCGGTGGTGGTGAGGAGGGCACGGGCACGGGCTTCGTCTTCGACAAGGAAGGCCACATCCTCACCAACAACCACGTGGTCGCCAACGCGACGCAGGGCGGCAAGCTGACCGCGACGTTCTCCGACGGCAAGAAGTACGACGCCCACGTCGTCGGCAACGCGCAGGGGTACGACATCGCCGTCCTCAAGCTGAGCGGCGTCGGTGACCGCAAGCTGGATCCGCTGCCGGTGGCCAACTCGGGCGAGGTGGCCGTCGGTGACGCCACGATCGCGATCGGTGCTCCCTTCGGACTTTCGGGCACGGTCACCACGGGCATCGTCAGCGCGAAGAACCGTCCGGTGGCCTCGAGCGACGGCCAGGGCAGCCAGGCCTCGTACATGAACGCGCTCCAGACGGACGCCTCCATCAACCCCGGCAACTCCGGTGGCCCCCTGCTGAACTCGCAGGGCGCCGTCATCGGCGTCAACTCCGCCATCCAGTCGGGCGGCGGCGGTGGCGGCATGGAGGGCGGCGGTCAGTCCGGCAGCGTGGGTCTCGGTTTCGCCATCCCCTCCAACCAGGCGAAGCGCGTGGCCGAACAGCTCATCGAAACCGGCGAGCCCGTCTACCCGATGATCGGCGCCACGGTGCAGCTCGGTGGTGAGGGCAAGGGCGCCACCATCTCCCGCAACGGAGAGAACGGCACCGAGCCCGTCACGCCGAACGGTCCCGCCGACAAGGCGGGCCTCAAGCCGGGTGACGTCATCACCAAGCTGGGCGACACGGTGATCGACAGCGGCCCCACCCTGATCGGCACCATCTGGTCGCACAAGCCGGGCGAAAAGGTCGAGGTCACCTACGAGCGCGACGGCAAGGAGCACACCGTCGAGCTGACCCTCGGCTCCCGCAAGGGCGACAAGTGACCACGCGCTAGGCTGTTCCCCGCATCGCCGGAACCGGCGACGCGGGGAGGCGTGCCCGAGCGGCCGAAGGGAGCGGTCTTGAAAACCGTAGAGGTGGCGACACCTCCGTGGGTTCAAATCCCACCGCCTCCGCAGCCTGAGTAAAGGCCCGGTTCGTAAGGGGCACCACCGTGCGGGTGGTGCCCCTTCGCCGTGTGCGAGCCGCGACGGATCCTCCGGCTGTCGGCTGTCGGCTGTCGGCTGTCGGCTGTCGGCTGTCGGCGGGAGGTGCGGTTTGCCGGGGGCGCGCGCGGTGGGGGCGTCCCGGCCCCTCGGGGGCGGCACGGTTGGCCTGGGACGAACTGTGCGGCGAAGCAACCAGGAGATGTCCGGTTTCGTGCTCAGGGTGGGACCTTCCGACGAGTGAGGAGGTCCGGTGGCCGGGGAGATCGTGCTGCGGGAAGGGTGGCAGAACAATCTGCGGGGCGTGACGCTGCGCATCCCGCAGGGCCGGCTGACCGTGGAGGCGGCGCGGGGAGCAACAGGGCGTGGCGGGCGGTACGGACGCGGACAGGTCCCCGGGTGCCGGGGCGGTCTCGGGGGCGTGAACGG
>NZ_JASKYT010000646.1:0-1571 GCF_041028275.1 Streptomyces sp. PU-14G | reverse complement strand
GTCCCCGGGCGCCGTGTCTCCGGGCCCCGGGCCGCCCCCTCTCCGGCCCTCCTTGCGGTCCCGGCTGCGGAGGACGAACAGGGCGATCAGCGCGAGTGCGAGCCAGCCCAGGCCCACCCAGTGGGCCTCCCGGTTGGCGGTGACGATCACGGCGATGATGATGGCGAGCCCCACCGCGGGCAGTACCCAGTCCCACACCCTCCGCGGCCCCGGTGCCTCATCGGTCGCTCCGGCCGAGAGCGTGGCGCGGCGTCCGAGCCCGTAGTAGCCCATCACCGACAGGTGCAGCATGCCGAAGGCGAACAGAGCGCCGATGTCGACGATGGAGACCAGCCGGTCCAGGCCGTCGGGGGCGCGCGCCGCCCACACGGCGGCGCACATCGTCAGCACCGCGCTCACCAGCAGCGCCCGTCCCGGTACTCCGGTGCGCGAGCTGACGCTTCCCAGGACGTGCGGCAGCCGGCGGTCCCTGGCCATGGCGTACAGCAGCCGGGAGGCAGCCGCCTGCCCGGCCAGTGCCGCGAAGGCCGCGCCCAGCGCCTTGCTCGCCGCCACCGTCGTCTCCAGCCAACCGCCGACGGACGCCCTGGTCGCGTCGTAGAAGGCCGAGCCCTGTTTCGCCGGGTCCTCGGCCAGCTGCCGGGAGGAGTCCTCGGACAGCAGCGCGGCCAGGTACGTCTGGGCGACGAAGAGCACGCCGGTGAGCAGCAGGCACCACACCAGCGCCCTGGCCACCGTCGGCGCGGTGCGGCCCCTGCCGCCGGCCGCCTCCTCGGCGAAGTTGGCGATGGCGTCGAAGCCCAGGAAGGAGAGCACCGCCACCGAGACCGCGCCCAGCAGGGCCGTCAGCGAGAACGCCCGGTCCCCGGTGAGCGGGGAGAGCCAGCCGCGCTGCGGCCCTTCCTGGACCAGGACGACGAGCGCGGCGGCCACGAACACCAGCAGCACCAGGATCTCCATGGCGAGCACCAGGAAGCCCACGACTGCCGCGCGGCGTACCCCCGAGAGGTTGAGCGCGGTGGTGGCCACCACCGCGATCGCCGTCCAGATCCACTGGTCCACCTCGGGGACGAGCTGCGCCATGGCGATGCCCGAGAAGAGGTAGGCGACGGCCGGGATGAGCAGGTAGTCGAGCATCATCATCCAGCCGGTGACGAAGCCCGCGCCGTCCCCCAGGCCGACGCGCGCGTACGCGTACACCGAGCCCGCCTGCGGCGCCGTGTGGATCATCCGTGCGTACGAATAGGCGGTGAACGACATGGCCACCGTGGCGACCACGTACACCAGGGGGACGACTCCGTGGCTGCGGGCGTCCAGCGCCCCGTAGATGCCCACCGGCGCCATCGGCGCGATGAACAGCAGCCCGTAGACGATCAGGTCGCGGAGGGTCAGACTGCGCCGCAGGGCGCCGTCCGGACGGTCCCCCAGGACCCCCGCGGTGCGTGTGCGAGCTGAAGGCATGGTGCCAGCTTGCCGCAGAACACCGGCTGTGGCAGCGGAGCGCGCCCCTGCCCGGTCACCGCCGCGCTCCTGCCCGGTCACCGCCGCGCCCCTGCCACGCCCCCCGAGTG
>NZ_JASKYT010000645.1:0-1653 GCF_041028275.1 Streptomyces sp. PU-14G | reverse complement strand
GTCCCGGCGCGGACGCCGGGGGATGGTGCCTCCCAGCGCGGTACCGGGGGGCGGCGGGTCCCGGCGCGGACGCCGGGAATGGCGGGTCCCGGCGCGGACGCCGGGAATAGCGCTTCTCGGCGCGGACGCCGGGGTCTTGCGTCGTGGCGCGGGGTCAGGTGTGCACGGCGGGTGCCGGTGCCTCCTCCGCCGCTTCCTGCGCGCCCGGGGTGTGCCGGGGGGCGGCCTTGATGGCGAGCGTGGTCGCCATCGCGGCGGCCAGCAGCGCCAACGAGGCCCACATGGCACCGGTGTAGAGGGCGGTGCCGTGGGCGCCGCGGCCACCGGCTGCGGTGATCAGGGCGGAGGCCAGGGCGGTGCCCAGGGAGGCACCGATCCCGAAGCACGCGCCGTTCAGTCCGGGCAGCGCGCCCTTCTGCCGCGTCGGCGAGGAGACGACGGCCAGGGAGTTCAGGGCGGTGATGCCGAGGCCGTTGTAGGTCAGGCCGAGCACCGCCAGGGCGACGGCGAGCACCCACGGCCAGGTCATGAAGGGGACGGCGACGGCGAAGGCGGCCAGTGAGCCGGCGGAGCCGATGACCACGCTGCGGCGCCAGCCGATCCTGGGCCCCAGGACGCCCGCGACCGGTGCGCCGATCACGCCGAGCGCCTGAGCGGGCGTGGAGAACAGCAGCGCGGAGGTGGTGGCGTTCATGCCGTAACCGGCGTGCGGGTCCTGCGCGAAGAGGGGGATGGTGAGGGTGAGGGCGCCGAAGGCTCCCGCGAGGGTCAGGGTCGTGGTGGCCATCAGCGGCCAGGCCCGGCGCGAGAGCAGCAGCCCGGTGTCGATGAGGGGGTCCGTGCGGCCCCGCCCGGCCAGTCCGAACGCCGCGAGCGCCGCCAGGCCGGCCAGGACGCAGCCCGCCGTCCCCGGGGACAGCCATCCCCATGTCTGCCCCTGCGCGAGGCCGACCATCACTCCCGTCAGGCCGACGGCGAGGAGGGCGGCGCCGCGCCAGTCCATGCGGCCCGTGGCGACCGGCGGTGCGGAGGGCACGGCCCGCAGGACGGCGAGGGTTCCCGCCACGGCGACGAGGAGGCTGAGGGCGAAGATGCCGCGGAAGCCGACGGTGTCGGCGAGTTGGCCTCCCAGTACGGCGTCCACCCCGGCGAATCCGCCGTTGACCGCGGTGACGATCCCGGCGGCGCGCCCGAAGCCCTTCGGGGTGAGGGTGTCGTCCAGGGTGAGGAAGGCCAGGGTGAACATGGCGGCGGATATGCCCTGGATGGCGCGTCCGGCCAGGAAGACGCCGATGTGCGGCGCGAGGGCGCAGGCGAGGCTGCCCAGGATGAGCAGGACGCCGCACAGCAGCATCATGGGCTTGCGTCCCCGGTAGTCGCTGAGCCGGGCGAGGGTGACCTGGCCGAGGGCGGCGAAGAGGAAGAAGAGGGTCTGCGAGAGTCCGACGAGTCCGCTGGTGGTGTGGAGCCGGTGGATGACGTCGGGCAGTGCCGGGCCGAGCATGGTGGCGTTGAGCTGGTAGCCCAGTACGGCGAGCACGAGTGCGACCAGCATTCCGGGGCGGGAGTCGGCGCGTTGGGGCCCCGGGCCGCTGCCGGCCCGCGAGGCCCCCGGAAGGTCGGCATGGTCGGGCATGGGGGCTCCTTCGAGGC
>NZ_JASKYT010000644.1:0-2096 GCF_041028275.1 Streptomyces sp. PU-14G | reverse complement strand
CGCCCAAGCCAACGAGGCTGCCCAGCCCGCCCAAGCCGGCCAGTCCGACCGGCTCACCCACTCCACGGAGGCGGCCCGATGAGCGCTTTCACCCTGGCCGCGCGCGACTCACGCACGATGCTGCGCCGCAACCTCCTGCACGCCCGCCGCTACCCCTCCCTCACCCTCAACCTCCTCCTGACGCCGATCGTGCTGCTCCTGCTGTTCGTCTACGTCTTCGGGGATGTGATGAGCGCGGGCATCGGCGGCGGAGGAGCGGACCGGTCCGCCTACCTCGCCTACCTCGTCCCGGGCCTGTTGCTGATGACCATCGGCAGCACCACGGTCGGCACGGCGGTGTCCGTGTCCAACGACATGACCGAGGGCATCGTCGCCCGCTTCCGCACGATGGCGATCCACCGCGGCTCCGTGCTCATCGGGCACGTCGTCGGCAGCGTGCTGCAGTCGATCGCCAGCGTGGTCATCGTCGGGGCCGTCGCCGTGGCCCTCGGTTTCAGGGCCGCGGACGCCACGGCCCTGGAGTGGCTGGCCGCGCTCGGACTGCTCGTGCTCGTCGCCACGGCGCTCACCTGGACCGCCGTCGGCATGGGCCTGGCCAGTCCGAACGCCGAGGCCGCCAGCAACAACGCGACGCCGCTGTTCCTGCTGCCGCTCCTCTCCAGCGCGTTCGTCCCCCTCGACGCGATGCCGGGCTGGTTCCAGCCGATCGCCGAGTACCAGCCGTTCACGCCCGCCATCGAGACCCTGCGCGGCCTGCTGCTCGGCACGGGGATCGGCAACGACGGGTGGCTCGCGGTCGCCTGGTGCGTCGGCCTGGCCGCGCTCGGCTACCGCTGGTCGATGGTGTTGTTCAACCGCGACCCGAGATGAGTTCGCGGGCCGCCTCCCGCAACTCGTCCCGCTCCAGGGCGGCGTACTCCGACACCGCGTCGGTGTACGCCGCCCTGTGGGCGTCCTGGGCCGCTTTCCGGGCGCGGTCGCCCGACATCGTCGGCTGGAACTCGCGCGCCACCCCGAGCCGTTCGGCCAACGCGATCATCCGCACGGCACCGGTGCCGGGACCGGCATCGGCCCCGGCACAGCTGTCACCGGACGCGAGCCCGGCCGTGCCGAGGGCGTGCAGCACCGTCCCCCACACGGGGAGTTCCATGGGCGAGCCGGACGGACGCGAGAGCAGAATCCGCAGCCCCTCCCGCAGCCGGCCGACGGCGTCCGCGACCAACTCGGGGCGGCCCGCGTGCGCGTGCGCCGTCACCGCCGCCGACTGGACCTGGAACGCCCACGGGTCGAGCCAGAAGTCACCGTTGTGCGCCGAGCCCGCCGAGGACAGCCGCTCCACGGCGCTGCGCCACAGGCCGAGCCCGGCCTCCGTCTGCCCGCGGGCCAGCGCGATCTCGGCGCGTCCGCCGAAGTCGGGCATGTAGAAGGCGTCCTGCTGCGGAGGGTTGTCGCTCGCCGCCTGCCGCAGCCAGTACTCGGCCTCGTCCGGGTCGCCGCGCTGGAGGCAGGCCAGGACGAGGGACGAGCGGATGAAGAGGTAGTCGCGCCCGTCGTTGAGCCGTGGCAGCACCTCCAGCACCGCCGTGAGGTGCTCGTAGGCCGCCTCGCCCTGCCCCGTGCGCAGGCACAGCTCGCTCAGCCTGGCATGCCCGGTGAGCAGCACGGACGGGTTGTCGAGCGGAGCCAGCGCGGTGATCATCCGGTGGGCCGAGGCGAGTGCGCGGTCGATCTGGTGCTCGAACTCCCAGGCGTAGGAGGCAATGCACTCGGCGACGCCCGCGACCAGGGGCTGCTCGCTGTCGCAGAGTTCTCGCAGCACCTCGTAGTCGGGAGGGAGCATCTCCGGGATCGCGCTCAGCACCGCCGCGGCGGCCCGCAGCAGCGTGTCGGGCGGGGCCGGGGGCAGCCGCCGCAGTGCGACGAGCTGGCGTACGGGGAGCGGTCCGTGGCCCATGAACAGGCTCGCCGTGCACAGCACAGCGGCCGCGCGGGCGGCTTCGACGAACTCGGGCTCGGGCCGGTAGTGCGACAGGGGCGGGCCGGTGTCCGCGGCGAGCGCGGCGAGGCGGGGATAGTTGGTGTCGGTGGACCACAGG
>NZ_JASKYT010000643.1:0-1867 GCF_041028275.1 Streptomyces sp. PU-14G | reverse complement strand
GTCGTAGCCCGCGTGGTCGCGCCACTCGGCGAGGAGGGGCAGGCCGGGGTGGTCGACGTAGAAGGCCCGTACGGCGTCGAATCGCGCGGTCGGTCGGGCGAACCTGACCGCGCCGACGGCCAGATGCTCCGGCCAGCGGTGGTGGGGTGGGCTGCTCATGCGCTCACGGTGACAGGTGCGGTGGGCGGAGGCCTCCGTCCACCGGGCGGGCCTCCCTCCGTCTTGGGGCCCAGGACCCGCGTCCGCCAGCGGCGCAAACCCGCGTCCGTCAGCGGCGCAGGGCGCCCGCACCCGTCAGCGGCGCAAAACCCGCTTCCGTCAGCGGCGCAGGGCCCGTACCCGTCAGCGGCGCAGGGCCTGGTCTCCAGGGCCCGGTGCGGCCGTTGTGGCCGATACGCCCGGCGGTACCGCTTCCGTCAACCCCCAAAGAACTGTTTGACGGATCGGGGTGCGTGCCGCACACTCGCCGCATGAGCCCTCCCGCCTCCTCGCGCTCCCGCGGTCTCGACAGCGCGAAGCGCCTCCCGCTGCGCGCCCTCCTGCGGCGGCGCGGTTTTCGCGCACTCGCCTCCGGGCGTGCCCTCACGTACTTCGGCAACGCGATGGCGCCCGTCGTCCTCGCCTTCGTCGTCCTCGACCTGGGCGGTTCCGCCGTCGACGTGGGCCTCGTCGTCGGGGCCCGCTCGGTCAGCAACGTCGTGCTGCTGCTGTTCGGCGGGCTCCTCGCCGACCGGATGCCCAGGGCGCTCGTCCTCCAGGGCGCCGCACTCGCCGCCGCGCTGGTGCAGGCCGGTGTCGGACTGGCCGTGCTGGCGGGCCAAGCGTCGATGGGGGCGCTGCTGGTGCTCAGCGTCGTGCAGGGGGCGGTGGCGGCCGTCTCCGTTCCGGCCTCGGCGGCGCTGATTCCGCGCACCGTTCCGGCGGACGAACTGCGGCCCGCCAACGCGCTCTCCCGGATGGGCGTCAACACCGGCATGATCGCCGGGACCTCGCTGGGCGGGCTGCTGGCCGCCGTCGCGAGTCCGGGATGGGGGATGGTGCTCAACGGGGCGGCCTTCGCGGGAGCGTCCCTCACCTATCGCCTGGCCGGACGGGAACTCGCCCGCGTGCGGGAGCGGGCCGATCCGGTCACCGAGCCCGTGCGCCCGTGGCAGGAGCTGCGGGAGGGGTGGAAGGAGTTCGCCTCGCGCACCTGGGTGTGGGTGGTGGTGCTCCAGTTCTTCGTGGTGAACGCCGTGGCGGCCGGAGGCATTCAGGTCCTGGGGCCGACCGTCGCCGACGCGACGTTCGGGCGTACGGCGTGGGGATGCGTCCTGGGCACCCAGATGGCCGGGGCGCTGGTCGGCGGGCTGCTGGTGGCGCGCTCCAAGGCGCGGCACGCCCTGCGGATCGGCGTGGCGGTGGTCGCCCTGGACGCGTTGCCGCTCGTCGCGCTCGCGCAGTCGGCGGACGTGGCCGTGCTGGTGGTGGCGATGTTCGTCAACGGCATCGCCATCGAGCAGTTCGGCGTCGCGTGGGACCTCTCGCTCCAGGAGAACGTCCCCCAGGAGAAACTGGCCCGCGTCTACTCCTACGACGCGCTCGGCTCGACCCTCGCGCTCCCCGTGGGGGAGATGGCCGCGGGGCCCTTCGCCGAACGCTTCGGGGTGCGGCCCACGTTGCTGTGCGGGGTCGCTCTCGTCACCCTCGCGACGGTGGGCGCACTGTGCAGCCGCCAGGTGCGCGGGCTGACGACGGGGGAGCCGCAACCGGCGGCCGTGGGGGAGCCGCACCCGGCGGCCGGGGCACCCGCGCTGGAGACACGGGCCTGAGGGAAACTGGCGCGATGTCCTCTCGTCCCCCCGGCGGTTCCGAAATCCCCGAGACG
>NZ_JASKYT010000642.1:0-2015 GCF_041028275.1 Streptomyces sp. PU-14G | reverse complement strand
CCGCCGGCCCCTCGCTCCCCCGCCCACGCTCCGCGCGCCGACCGCGACCGTGTGCACGGGCGTGTTCGTGTGCACGGGCGTGTGCGACATGTGTACCGGGTGTGCCGTGCGCCGTGGGGGCGGTGTCGGAGTCGGTGCCCGTGGCCATCCGGGCGAGTAGCCGGACCGTCACGGACGGGGAGATCATCGCGTTGCCGGCCGCCGCGGCTCGTACGGCCTCGGTCAGCAGCGCCGGTGCGCCGTCCTTGAGCAGGAAGCCGCACGCGCCGTTGCGCAGCGCGCGGTAGACGTACTCGTCGAGGTCGAAGGTGGTCGCGATCAGCACCTTCAGCGGGTCCGCGACGCCCGGTCCCGCCAGCAGCCGGGTGGCGTCCAGCCCGTCGAGGCCGGGCATCCGGATGTCGAGCAGGCACACGTCCGGACGCAGGCTGCGGGCCTGCTCGACGGCGGACACGCCGTCCGCCGCCTCCGCGACGACCCTCAGGTCCGGCTGCGAGTCGAGGATCATGCGGAACGCGGCGCGGACCATCTCCTGGTCGTCGGCGATGAGTACCCGGATCGTCATGCCGGACATGTTCCCAGGTGCGCCGGCCCGGCTCAGCGGGTCGGGGCGGCGTCCTTGGCCGGCAGTACGGCCAGGACACGCCATCCGCCGCCCGGGCGCGGCCCTGTGGTGAGGGTTCCGCCGGTCTCCTCGACGCGCTCGGTCAGTCCGACGAGGCCGAACCCTCCACCGTCCGCGGGGCCGGACGGCACCGTGTCCGGGCGTCCGTCGTCGGTCACCCCCACCTCCACGGTGTCGTCCGGCCGCAGCGCCACCCGCACGGTGACGCGCGTGGCCCCGGCCGCGTGGCGGCGCACGTTCGTCAGCGACTCCTGCACCACCCGTTGCACGGTGATGCCCGTTTCCGGCGGCAGCGGCAGTTGGGCGAGCCGTGGGTCCAGGCTGAGTTCGGCCTGCGCCCCCGTACCGCCGAACTCGTCCACCAGGTCCCGCAACGCCTGCGGGTCACCCGGTGGACGCGTCGGCGCGGGCGCGGCGGTGTCCCGCAGCGAGGAGACCATCGCCCGCATCGACCCCAGCGCCTGCGAGCCGGCTTCCTCGATCTGCGCGAGCATCCGGTCCAGGTCCTCCACCGACGGCGCCTGACCCGCCCCGGCGGCGAAGCGCGCGGCGCGGGTTCGCGCGACGATGGCAGTGACGTGATGGGCGACGAAGTCGTGCAGGTCACGCGCGTAGCCCAGCCGCTGCTCCCGCAGGACGGCCTCCCGCTCCCGCGCGCGCAGCGCGTCCCACAGGCGCAGGCAGAGGCCGAACACGGCAGCGAACGGCACGCCGACGCAGGCGAGCAGCGCCATGATGCTCAGCGTCAGGCTGTCCCAGGTCTCGATGCGCAGCGGGAGCGCCACCGCCGCGACGGCGGACGCGGCACTCAGGGCCACCGCCTGCCGGGGCGGGCAGTGCCGTACGGCCCGGACGATCACCATCAGCAGTGCCCCGGCCTCCACCATGCCGGGCGTGTTCTCCGGGCGGTGAGTCGTCAGCGAACCCGCCGCGGTCGCCAGCGCGGAACCGGCCACCGCCCAGGCCGCCCGGCGCGGGAAGTGGCGCTGCCGTACCGCCGGCGCGCTCAGGCACAGCAGACCGGAGGCGATCGTCAGCGCAGCCACCGGCCAGAGCGGGGCGTTGAGCCCCTCCAGGACGACGAGCACGCCGAGCGCCGCGCCCGCCAGGCCCAGCAGTACGTGCCGTGGGCGGACTCGGACGGTAAGAGCGGAGATCATGCCAGGTCACGCTACGGCAACGCCGTCGAGTGCACCTCGGCCTTTCGGTCGAGGCGCCTCTCGGGGATTCGGCAGTTCGGTCGATCCGCCGCGCCCGGCGCAGACCACAGGATCGTCACGGCAGGCGCCACCCGGCCTGCGACCGGCACCCCGTGCGGAGGGACGGGCCACGAGTACGGGGCCGACCCTTCCGCTCCACCCGCTCACCTCAGTCCGTCATGGCCCCGTCC
>NZ_JASKYT010000641.1:0-1928 GCF_041028275.1 Streptomyces sp. PU-14G | reverse complement strand
GAGGGGATGGCGGTCGCTCCTGGCTCCCTGTCCGCGGGAAAGGTGCGGGGCAGCGTCAGGCCGGGAAGGCCCTTTCTGACGTCCTCGGGCACGTCGTCCCACAGCTCGATGACGCGTTCGAGGAGGTGGTGTTCCTCGGCGTACGCGTGCCGGCTGCGGGCGTCGACGGAGGCGGAGAGCGCCGCGGGGAGCGCCTTGGCGGCGTCACGGCCGCGGTGCCAGTAGTGCGCGAGGCGGGCCGGCCGTTCCTCGGCCCGCACCAGCGACGGGTCGGCCTCCAGCGTCTCGGCGTAACGGCGGTTGACGCGGGCGAGTTCGCCGGGGAGGAGATCCTCGCGGACGGCCTCGCGCAGCAGGGCGTGCCGGAAGTGGTAGCCGGATCCGTCGTCCGTGGCGCGCAGCACGTTGCCGCCCACCGCGGCGCGCAGGGCATCCAGCAGCGCTTCCTCGCCGAGCCCGGCGACGGCCGCCAGCAGCGCGTGTTCGACGGCGGAGCCACCGCCGGCGGCGAGGCGCACCACGCGCTGGGCCGCTTCGGGCAGCGCCTCGACGCGGACGAGCAGCAGGTCCCGCAGGGAATCGCTGATGGCGCAGGTCGCGCGGGTGGCCGTCAGTTCCTCGACGAAGAAGGGAATGCCCTCGGAGCGGCGGAAGACCTCCTCGGCCAACTCGCTGTCGGGCTCGGTGCCGTTGATACCGGTGATCTGTGCCCGGACCTCGGCGCGGGTGAGGCGGGGCAGGGCCAGGTGGAGGACCGTGCGCAACCGGTCCTGCTCGGCGAGGAAGGGGCGCAGCGGGTGGCGCCGGTGGACGTCGTCGCTGCGGTAGGTGGCCAGCAGGACGAGGCGGCAGGCACGGGTGGAGCGGAAGAGGTAGCCGACCAGTTCCCTGGTGGAGCGGTCGGCCCACTGGAGGTCTTCGAGGGCGACGACGAGGGTGCGGTCGGCGGCGAGCCGCTCCAGCAGTTGGGCGGTGGCCTCGAACAGCAGAGCGCGGCCACCGTCGGCGCCGTCGCTGAGGTCGGCGTACTCCTCGCGCTGCGCGGCGGCGGGCGCGGGCACCGCCAGGTCGGGCAGCAGCCGGGCGAGTTCGGCCTCGCGGCCCTCGGCGGCGGACGCGAGCCGGGCCGGGCCCACGGCGCGGCGCAGGCCGCGCAGCGCCGTGGTGAAGGGCGCGAAGGGAAGGCCTTCGGCCCCCAGTTCGAGACAGCCGCCGAGGGTGGTTGTGCCGCCGAGGGCGCGTACCCGCTCCAGGAACTCCTCGAGCAGCCGGGTCTTGCCCACGCCGGCCTCACCGCCGAGCAGCAGCGCCTGCGGCGTGCCCGCCTCGGCGCGGGCGAGCGCCTCGGTGAGCGCGGCCAACTCGGCGGCGCGGCCGACGAAGACGGGGCTGACGGTGGTGGTGAGCGGCACGGTGTTCAGCATGGCATCCACCACCGTCACCGGACACCTTTCCCGTCCGGTGCGCGGGAGGCACCACGCCCGCCCGCGTCCGATGCGGGGGAGGCACCGCGCCCGCCCGCGTCCGGTGCGGGGGACGGCCTGCGGTCCCTCACGCGGCCCTGACCCACGCGGTATCCTCCCGGCGCCCTCGTCGCCCGCGGCCGAACCAGGCGCGCGCCCCGCGCCCCGGTTCCCGGCGGGCTGCCCGGGCCTGGTGCACGAGCCGCTCGTGGTCGGCCTCGCGGCGCAGGTCGTCCATGCGCAACTGGTGGCGGCTGTGGTTGAGGTCGTACGGCATTGCCCTCGTCCCCCTGAGAAGGTGCGGCGTCCCTGCGGACCTGACACGCCCACACTCCCGCCTGCGGGGGCCGGGACACATCGGGCAACTGCCCTGTCTTGCGCGGGCGGGTGGCCTTAGGGCCTGGGCCGACCCGCCTTAGGCAGGGCCTCGGACACACCTGGGCGGGGAACGGCAGGTGCGGGGGC
>NZ_JASKYT010000640.1:0-2725 GCF_041028275.1 Streptomyces sp. PU-14G | reverse complement strand
CCGCGTGCCCTCGGCGCAGCAGGATGTCGACCGTCTCGCGGTCCCCCCCCCCCCCCCCCCCCCCCCCCCCCCCCCCCCCCCCCCCCCCCCCCCCCCCCCCCCCCCCCCCCCCCCCCCCCCCCCCCCCCCCCCCCCCCCCCCCCCCCCCCCCCCCCCCCCCCGGGGTGGTGGCGGCGGTCAGCGCGGGGACGGCGCGGCCCAGGGCGGCGAAGCTGAAGAGCACGTCCTCGGTGGTGACATCGGCACGGATGGTGGATTCCGCGTGCCCTCGGCGCAGCAGGATGTCGACCGTCTCGCGGTTGTGCGCGTGGACCGTCTCCAGCGTCTCGACACCTTCGAGGTGGGTGGTCATGAGGTCGTTCGCGCCGCGGTCGGAGGCCAGGACGCTGAAGACCTCCTCGAAGTAGTCGCGCAGCCCTGACCAGGCGTCCTCGGCGGTGCGGGCCTGTTCGCCGACGGTCATCGTGCGGGTCAGCAGGTCGCGGAAGACGGCGTCCACGAGGGCGGCGCGGGTGGGGAAGTGACGGTAGAGCGTCGCGTTGCCGACGCCGGCCCGCCGGGCGATCACGTCGAAGGGCGCTTCCAGGCCCTGTTCGGTGAACACCTCGTGGGCGGCGTCCGTGAGGAGTTCCTTGTTGCGGCGCGCGTCACGGCGTTGCCGGGGGGACGGCCCGGGTGGTGCGGGGTGCCCGGTCGCGCCGCGCCGTCCGCGCGTACCGGGCTCTCCGCGCGTACCGGGCTCTCCGCGCGTACCGGGCTCTCCGCGCGTGCCGGGCTCTCCGCGCGTGCCGGGCTCTTCGCGCCCACCAGTGCCGCCACGGCCGTCGGCCCCCGCGGGCCCGCCGTTCCGCCCGGCACCCTGGTGGCCGTCGCGCCTGTCCTCGGTCATCGTTACCTCCGCTGGAAACGGGGAGTCCTCCCCGGAGGGATGCTATCGTCGGCCCAAGTGGGGAGTGCTCCCCGCTTTGTGCTCCTTGTGAACGGAGGCTGCGGTGCGGGACGGGACAGCACTGGTGCTGGGCGGTGGCGGGCCGGTCGGCGGGGCGTGGATGGTCGGGGTGCTCGCGGGGCTCACCGAGGCGGGGGTCGAGCTCGACCGGGCCGACGTCGTCATCGGCACCTCGGCCGGGGCGATCTTCGGTGCCCGCGTCCTGGGCGGTGAGAGCCCGCGCGCGTTGTACGAGCGGCAATTGGCGGGCGAGGACCGCATCGACCTGGAGGTCTCTGCGGCCCAGACGTTCCGCTTCCTGTGGGCGGCCTGCGCGACCCGGGACTCCCGCCGCTCCGCACAGCGCCTGGGGCGGGCTGCGCTCGCCGCACCCGTGGGGCGCGAAGGCGGCGCACTCGACGCCGTGAGACCCCTGTTGGGCGGTGCGCGGTCCTGGCCCGAGCGGGCGTTGCGGATCGCTGCGGTCGACGCGCGGAGCGGGGAGGTGGAGACCTTCGGGTCGGACTCCTCGCTGTCCCTCCTCGAGGCGGTCGCCGCGAGCTGTGCGGTGCCGCTCGTCTGGCCTCCGGTCAGTGCCGCCGGGCGTCGCTGGCTCGACGGCGGATGCCGCTCGGCCGGTAACGTCCGCCTGGCCCGCGGATACCGGCGCGTGGTGGCCCTCGTACCGATCCCGTCCGCCCCGGGCCCGCATCCCAGCGCCCGGCAGGAGGCCGACGAGCTCGCGGCCGAAGGAACCTCCGTCGCGCTCCTTACGCCCGGCCCCGCCGCTCGCCGCGCGATGGGCCGGGATATGACGGCCGACAGCCGGCGCCCTCACACCGCACGAGCGGGGCACGCGCAGGCCGTCGCCGCCGCCCGGTCCGTTGCCGACGTCCTGCACGGGTAGCGGGCTCTCCGCCTCGTCGCCGCAACGGAAACACGCAGAGACAGACCCCGAGAGGGAAGGAAGGCCGAGCAGGTGCCGCAGTCTCCCCCGTCGAGTTTCCCCTCACCTCCGGAACGCGCGAAACCGGCGCGCACGCCGGAAGCCGAGCCGCTCCCGCCGCCCCAGGCGCTCCCGCCGCCCCAGACGCCCCAGGCGCCCCAGGCGCCCACCCTGCGTCAGTTGGCGCCCGAGGGCGTGGAGGTGGAGAGGGACCCGTATCCGCTCTACGCGGCCCTGCGCGCCGACGGCGCTGTGCACCGGGTGTGCGTTCCCGGGAGCGGGGAGTGCTGGTTCGTCGTGGCCCGGGAAGCGGCGCGGACGGCGCTGAGCGATCCGCGGTTGCGCAACGACATCCGTCACTCCGCCTCGTGGCGCAGCGACGGGGGGCACGCCATCGGGCGGAACATGCTGCAGAGCGATCCTCCGCAGCACACGCGGCTGCGCCGTCTGGTGGCGGGCCACTTCACGCCGGGGCGGATCGCGGCGCTGCGTCCGAGGATCGAGGCGGTCACCGACGAGCTGCTCGGCGGGCTGCCGCGCCGGGGGCGGGCCGACCTGGTGAGCCGGTACGCTCTGCCGCTGCCCGTCACGGTCATCTGCGAGCTGCTGGGGGTTCCCGCGCAGGACCGTGCGCGCTTCCGCACCTGGTCGAACGAGCTGGTCCTGCCCACCTCGAAGGCGGCAGCGACGGCGGCGGCGGACGAGTTGACCGGGTATCTGACGGCCTTGACCGAGCGGAAGGCCAGGACGCCGGACGACGCGCTGCTCAGCGCGCTGGTCGCGGCGCGACGACGTCCGCCGGACCGCGCAGCGGAGGGCAGGCCGGACGAGGACCGGGCAGACGAGGACCG
>NZ_JASKYT010000064.1:0-28251 GCF_041028275.1 Streptomyces sp. PU-14G | reverse complement strand
GCACTGTSTCCCCGGAGGAACCCAGTGACCGCCCCCTTGCCCACCGCCCCGCTCCCGCTCGACGAGCGCTTCATCCAGGACGCACACGCCGTCGCGGCCGAGCTGCGCGCCGCCGCGCCCGTGCGCTTTGTGGAACTGCCCGGCGGGTTTCCCGTCTGGCTGGTCAGCGGCCACGAAGAGGCCCGCACCGCCGTCACCGACCCCCGCTTCAGCAGCGACGGGGTCTACGACCGGCTGGAGCGGCTGCGACTGGGCGGCGGCGAGGACACCGAGAGCCACTTCGCCCCCGAACTCGCCAAGAACCTGCTCAACCTCGACCCCCCGGACCACACCCGGCTGCGCTCCCTGATCACCAAGGTGTTCACCGCCGGCGCCGTCGCCCCGCTGCGCCCGCGTATCGAGGCCATCACCGACGAACTCCTCGACGCCATGGAGAAGGCGGGGCCGCAGAGCGAACTCCTCGCCGACTACGCGCTGCCCCTGCCCATCCGCGTCATCTGCGAACTCCTCGGCATCCCCTTCGAGGACCGCGAGCGGTTCACCGCCTGGACGCACACCATGGTCGCCGCCGTCACCCCCGAGGAGATCGGCGCCGCCTCGACGCGGATGGCGTCCTACCTCGGCGACCTCGTCGAGGCCAAACGCCGCGAGCCCGGTGAGGATCTGCTCACCCGCCTCGTCCACGTCAGTGACGGCGGTGACCGCCTCTCCCGCGACGAACTGATCGCCACCGCCGTCGTGCTGCTGACCGGCGGCTTCGAGACCACCGTCAACCTCATCAGCAGCGGCGTACTCGCGCTGCTGCGCCACCCCGAGCAGCTCGCCCTGCTCAAGGCCCGGCCCGAACTGATGCCGCAGGCCGTCGAGGAGTTCCTGCGCTACGAGACCCCCAACAACCTCTCCAGCCCCCGCTACGCCACCGAGGAGGTCGAACTCGGCGGCGTCACCATCCCGGCGGGCCATTTCGTGATGGTGTCCTGGCTCGCCGCCAACCGCGACGAGCGGTTCGCCGAACCCGACCGGCTCGACCTCACCCGGCCCGCCGGCGGACACCTCGCCTTCGGCCACGGCATCCACTACTGCGTCGGCGCCGCACTCGCCCGCCTGGAGGGGGAGATCGCCTTCGGCCGGCTCCTCGCCCGCTTCCCCGACCTCGAACTGGCCGTGGACGAGTCCGCGTTGCGCTGGCGCTTCTCCACGGCCATGCACGGCCTGGAAGCCCTGCCGCTGCGGCTTGCCCCCGCCGCCGGATGACCCCGACCCCGCCCATCGACCGAGGAATCACCGTGCCCCTGCTCGACGGATTCACCCCCTGGCCCGAGCCGGTCGCCGCGCGCTACCGCGCCGAGGGCTACTGGACCGGCACCACCCTCGGCTCCGTCCTCCGGGACGGTGCCCGCCGCGCCCCCGCGCACACCGCCCTGGTGGCGGACGGGCAGCGCCTGAGCTACGCCGAACTCGACGAGGCCGCCGACCGGGTGGCCGCCGGACTGCGCGCCCGCGGCCTCAAGCCGGGCAACCGCCTCCTGGTCCACCTGCCCAATTCCCTGCCCTTCGTCATGTTGCTGTTCGGCTGCTTCCGCGCCGGCGTGGTCCCCGTCCTCGCCCTGCCCGCCCACCGGGAGAGCGAACTCGTCCACCTCGCCCGGCTCTCCGGCGCCGTCGCGTGCGTCGTGGAGGGTGGTGGCCCGGAACAGGACGGGCTGGCTCGGACGGTACGCACCGGCGCCCACACCATCCGCCACGTGTTCACCAGCGGCCCCGCCGAATCCGGTGCCTTCACCCCCTTCGAGGCGCTGCTGTCCGCCGAGCCGCATCCCGGCGCCCCCGACGACGCGCGCCCCGGGGACGTCGCCGTACTCCTGTTGTCCGGCGGCACCACAGGACTGCCCAAACTGATCCCGCGCACGCACGACGACTACGCCTACAACCTGCGGGCGAGCGCGCAGGTCGCCGGACTCGACGCGAGCAGTGTGACCCTTCTCGCCCTGCCTGCCGCCCACAACTTCGCCCTGGCCTGCCCCGGCCTCTTGGGCACCCTGCACGCCGGCGGCACCACCGTGCTGGCGCCCTCGGCGGATCCGGAGACCGCCTTCGGCCTCATCGCCCGCGAACGCGTCACCACCGTGGCCCTCGTCCCCCCGCTCGTCCTCGCCTGGCTGGAGGCCGCTGAGCTGCTCGCCCCCGACCTGAGCAGCCTCGCCCTCCTCCAGGCGGGCGGCGCACGGCTCAAGGAGGAGAGCGCCCGGCGGGTGGGCCCGGTTCTCGGCTGCGCCCTGCAACAGGTGTACGGCATGGCGGAGGGGCTGCTGAACTTCACCCGCCTCGACGACCCCGACCAGACCGTCTTCCGCACGCAGGGCCGCCCCCTGTGCGAGGCCGACGAGGTCCGCGTGGTCGCCCCCGACGGCACGGACGTGCCCGACGGCGAGCCGGGCGAGCTGTGGACGCGCGGCCCCTACACGCTGCGCGGATACTTCCGGGCCGAACGGCACAATGCCACCGGCTTCACCGCCGACGGCTTCTACCGCTCCGGTGACCTGGTGCGCCGGCTGCCCGGCGGAAACCTCGTCGTCGAGGGGCGGCTGAAGGACGTGATCAATCGGGGCGGCGACAAGGTCCCGGTGGAAGAGGTCGAAAATCACCTTCTCGCCCACCCCCGCGTCCACGACGTGGCCCTGGTCGGCTACCCGGACGCCGACATGGGCGAGCGCACCTGCGCCTTCGTCGTCCCCCGCGGCGAGGCCCCCACCCGGAGCGACCTCATCGACCACCTGGTGACCCGGGGCCTCGCCGCCTTCAAGCACCCGGACCGGGTCCGCACGCTCGACGGCTTCCCCCGCACAGGCGCGGGCAAGGTCGACCGCGCCGCACTCGCCCGCACCATGGAAGCCACCGCGGAGGCACTGTGACCAGGCCCGTCTCCTACCCCTTCAACACGGACACCGGCCTGGAACTCGCCGACGCCTACCTCGTCGCCCAACGCAGCCCCGGCCTGCTGCGTGTCCAACTGCCCTACGGCGAACCGGCCTGGCTCGTCACCCGGCACCACGAGGCCCGCGCGGTCCTCGCCGACGCCCGCTTCTCCCGAGCGGACACCCAGCGGGACGCGCCGCGTACCACCCCGGTCAGCCCCATCGGCCTGGTCGCCACCGACCCGCCCGACCACACCCGGCTGCGCCGCCCGGCGGCCCGCGCCTTCACCGCCCGCCGGGCGGAGGCGCTGCGCCCCCGCGTCCGCGCCCTCACCGAGGACGCCGTCCGGCGCATGACCGCCCGGGGAGCCCCCGCCGACCTGGTGGAACACGTCGCGCTTCCCGTGCCGATCGCGGTCATCTGCGAACTGCTGGGCGTCCCCGCCGAGGACCGGGACCGCTTCCGCGGCTGGAGCGACGCGGTCCTGTCCACCAGCGGGGCGACGCCGCGGGACTTCATGGCCGCGACAGGCGCACTCAAGGCGTACATGGGCGACCTGCTCGACGAGCGACAGGCCGAGCCCGCCGACGACCTGATGACCGCGCTGCTGCGGGCCCGCGACGAGGACGCCCCCGACGACCGGGCCTCCCGGGACGAACTGATCGAGCTGTGCATCGCGATCCTGCTCGGCGGATACGAGACCACCGCCACGCAACTCGCCAACCTGACCTGGGTCCTGCTCACCGAACGCCCCGACGCCCTCGCCGAACTGGCCGGCCGCCCCGAGCGCGCCCGCGCCTGGGTCGGCGAACTGCTGCGCTACGTCCCCCTGGCCGCCTCCGCCTCGCTGCCGCGTTACGCCCTGGAGGACGTGGAGGTGGGCGGCACCACGGTGCGCGCGGGCGAGCCCGTGCTCGTGGCCATCGGCGCTGCCAACCGCGACGCGCTGCGCTTCCCCCGGCCCGACGCGCTCGATCCCGACCGCGACACCACGGGGCACCTCGCCTTCGGCCACGGCATCCACCACTGCGCCGGCGCGGCGCTGGCCCGGGTCGAACTGGAGGAGGGACTGACCGCACTCGCCCGACTGCTGCCGGGTCTGCGTATGGCCGGCGACGCGACGTGGAAGTCGGCCGCCTTCCTCCGAGGCCCGGCCACCTTGCCGGTGGCCTGGTGACACCGGCCGACCCCGAGAAAGGTGCCAGCGGCCGACCCCGGGCCCGGTGACACCGGCCGACTCCGAGAACCCACCTACGGGCCGTACCCACAGGCCACCACGGACACCGGCGCGGCGGCCGTCCCCGCCGTGCCGGCCCGTATACCCGCGAGACAGAAGGAAGACCCGTGCTGACCGACTCGACCGATCCGGCCACCGCCGAGACAACGGACCTGGAGGTCCTGCGCACCCGGCTCGCGGCGGTACTCGACCTGCCGCCCGGCACCCTCCACGACGACGACAATCTCATCGCCCTGGGCCTGGACTCCATCACCCTGATGAAGCTGACGGCCCGCTGGCGGCGCGCCGGGACCGAGGTGTCCTTCGGCGCACTCGCCGCCGCCCCGACACCCGCCGCCTGGCACGCCTTGCTCTCCCGAGCGGGTACGCATACCTCCACAGCGCCGCAGCCCGGCATCGCACCGGAGGGCGACGACGAGGCTGCAGAACCCTTCCCGCTCGCCCTGATGCAGCACGCCTACTGGGCCGGACGCTCCCCCGGACAGCGACTCGGCGGCGTGGCCGCGCACTTCTACCACGAGTTCGACGGCACGGGAGTGGACCCCGATCGCCTCGACGCGTCGGTACGCTCCGTCCTCGCCCGCCACGACATGCTCCGGGTCCGCGTTCTGGACGACGGCACCCAGGAGGTCCTGGAACGCGCCCCCTGGCCCGGCCTGCGCGTGACCGACCTGCGGGACGAGGAACCCGAAGCCGCTGAGGCCGCGTTGGACCGCGTGCGCGCCGCGCTCTCGCACCGCGCGATGGACATCCGCTCGGGTGAGGTCTTCGACGTCCGGCTCACCCTGCTGCCGGGCGGCCGTACCCGCACCCACGTCAACCTCGACATGATCGCCGCCGACGCGCTCAGCCTGCGGGTCCTGCTGGGCGACCTCGCCGACGCCTACAGCGCGGGTGGCCAGGCGCCGCGCGCCAAGCCCGGCTACTCCTTCCGCCGCTACCTGTCCGACCGCGAGTCCCACCGGGCCGGCCCCGCCCGTGCCGCGTACGAGGCGGACCGTGCCTGGTGGCGCGACCGCCTCGACAGCCTGCCCGGGGCCCCCGAACTGCCCGCCGCGGGCCACGACGCCGACGCCACGGCCGTCGTCCGCAGGCACCGAATCCTCGGCCCCGAGCGGGCAGCCGCCTTCGAAGGCCGGGCCAGGGCCCACGGGCTGACTCCCGCGCTCGCGCTCACCGCCGTCTTCGCCGAGGTGCTCACCGCTTGGAGCAGCGAGCCCTCCTTCCTGCTCAACCTTCCCCTGTTCGACCGCGAACCCCTGCACCCGGACGTCGAGAACCTGGTGGGCGACTTCACCTCCTCGGTCCTTCTGGCCTGGGACGGCACCGAGCCGGGCACCTTCGCCGACAGGGCCGGACGGCTTCAGGAGCGGTTCCACGCCGACGCGGCGCACGCCCGTCACTCCGGCGTGGAGGTGCTGCGCGACCTCGGCCGGCACCGTGGCGCCCAGACCCTCGCCCCCGTGGTCCACACCAGCGCGCTCGGCCTCGGCCCGCTCTTCCCCGCCTCGGTCACCCGCGTCTTCGGTGAACCCGCATGGATCATCTCCCAGGGCCCGCAGGTGTGGCTCGACGCCCAGGTCACCGAACTTGACGGCGGACTGCTGGTCAACTGGGACGCCAGGGAAGCCGCGTTCGCGCCCGGCGTCCTGGATGCCATGTTCGACGCGTACACCGCCCTCCTGGGCCGGCTCACCGACGACGAACACGCCTGGACGACCCCGGCAGGCGACCTGCTGCCCGCGGGACAGCGGCAGACCAGGCAGACCGTGAACGACACGGGCCGTCCGCCCGGCGCCCGACTGCGCCTGCACGACGAGTTCTTCCGCTATGCCGCCACCACCCCCGAAGCGCCCGCGCTGCTGTGGGGCACCGGTACCGAGCACCTCACGTATGCCGAACTCGCCGCGCGCGCCCTCGCCGTCGCGGGCCACCTGCACGCGCACGGCGTGCGCCCCGGTGACCTGGTCGCCGTGAGCCTGCCCAAGGGGCCCGAGCAGGCCGTCGCGGTCCTCGGCATCCTCGCGGCCGGCGCCGCCTATCTCCCCGTCGCCGTCGACCAGCCGCCCGCCCGTCGCGACCGCGTCTTGGAGTCCGCCGGCGCCCGGCTCCTCCTCGACCGCCTGGACACGGCCCTCACCGCCGACCCGCTGCCCGCTCCGGTGCCGGGCACGCCCGACGACCTCGCCTACGTGCTGTACACCTCGGGATCGACAGGCGAACCCAAGGGCGTCGAGATGGCCCACGCGGCGGCCATGGGTACCGTGGCCGACCTGCGGTACCGTCTCGGACTCGGCGCCACCGACCGCACCTTGGCGCTGTCCGCGCTGGAGTTCGACCTCTCCGTCTTCGACCTGTTCGCGCCGCTGGGCACCGGGGGAGCCGTCGTCTGCGTACGGGAGCCGGAACGGCGGGACGCCGACGCGTGGCTCCGCCTGGCACACACCCACCGGGCGACGGTGCTGAACTGCGTGCCCGCCCTGCTCGACATGCTGCTCACCGTCGCGGAGGCCGGGACGGATGCCACGGACACGGCCGGCCCCCTGCCGCTGCGGGCGGTCCTGCTCGGCGGTGACCGGGTCACCGTCGACCTGGCCGGACGGCTCGCCCGCCAGGCTCCCGACTGCCGCCTCGCCGGGCTCGGCGGCACCACCGAGGCCGCCATCCACTCGACCTGGCAGGAGGTCACGCTCCCGGTCCCCGAGGACTGGAGCATCGTCCCCTACGGCCGTCCGCTCGCCGGTGTGCGCTGCCGGGTCGTGGACGCGCTCGGCCGGGACTGCCCGGACTGGGTGCCCGGTGAACTGTGGATCGGCGGCGGCGGAGTGGCCCGCGGCTACCGCGGCGACCCCGGCCGCACCGTCGATCGCTTCGTCGAGCACGACGGCCTGCGCTGGTACCGCACGGGAGACCGCGCCCGCTACCGCGCCGACGGCACCCTGGACTTCCTCGGCCGCACGGACCACCAGGTCAAGGTGCGCGGGCACCGGGTCGAACTGGGCGAGGTCGAGGCGGCGTTGACCGCCCACGCCGAGGTGACAGAGGCCGTCGCGGTGCTGCTGCCGAGCCGTCGGCTGGCGGCGGCCGTCGTCCCCGTTCCCGGAGTGCTTCCCTCGCCCGCACATCTCAGGGAGCACCTCGGCACACTCCTGTCGCCGGCCATGGTCCCGGACACCACAGCGGTGCTCCACGAGCTGCCGCTGACCCGCAACGGCAAGACCGACCGCGCCGCTGTCCGGGCCCGCCTGGCCGAACTGGCCGCCGACCACCAGGAACAGGGCGCACCGGCCGTACACGAGCCGCCCCGCACCGATGCCGAGTGCCTCGTCGCCGCCGCCTGGACGGACGTTCTCCGGCTGCCCGCACCCGGGCCCGGACGCACCGATGACTTCTTCGCCCTGGGCGGCGACTCGCTGCTGGCCACCCGCCTCATCAGCCGGCTGCGGGCAGACGGGGCACAGGGGATCGCACTCAGCGCCCTGTTCGCCCATCCGAGCCTCGCCGACTTCGCCGAGACCCTCCACCTCGGCCCGGCGCGTCCCCCGGCCCAGCCGCCCGCACCCGACCCCGAGCACCGCCACGACCCGTTCCCGCCCACGGACGTGCAGCTCGCCTACTGGCTGGGCCGCGGCGAGGACTTCACCCTCGGCGGCGTCGGCTGCCACTTCTACCGCGAGTACGACATACCCGGCCTGGACGTGCCCCGTCTGGAGGAGGCCGTCAACCGTCTCGTGGCGCGGCATCCGATGCTCCGGGCCGTCTTCGACGACGAGGGCAACCAGCGCGTCCTGGCTGAGGTGCCCCGCTTCACCGTAGAGGTCACCGAAGCAGCAGGCGACCCCGACGCCTCCCGGGCCGCCCTGCGCGATACCTGGTCGCACCACGTCTTCGACCCCGGCCAGTGGCCGCTGTTCAGCGTTGCCGCCGTCCGCGACGACCACGGCGCACGCCTCGCGGTCGGCATGGACAACCTGGTCCTGGACGCGCTGAGCATCCTCACCTTCTACTCCGAGCTGTCCGCTCTCTACGCCGATCCCGACGCCGAGCTACCACCGGTAGACGTCACCTTCCGCGATCACGTGCTCGCCACCAGCACCGACCCCGACGAACTCGCCGCAGCCGAACAGCACTGGAACAAGCGGCTCGACACGCTGCCCCCCGCGCCCCGGCTGCCGCTCGCCGGCGACCCGGCCGGCATCACCGCCCCCCGCTTCGAGCGACGCACCGCCGTTCTGGACCCGGAGGCCCGCCGCGCCTTGGAGGAACGCGCCCGCGCCCACGGCGTCACCCCGTCCGCCGTGCTGCTGACGGCGTACTGCGAGGTGTTGTCCCTGTGGAGCGCCGAGAGGGACCTCACGGTCAACCTGACCCTGTTCGACCGGCGCGAAGCCCATCCGCACATCACGCGAGTCCTCGGTGACTTCACCTCCCTGGTCCTGGTCGGCCACGAACACCGCCCGGACGAGCCCTGGCTGACCGGCGCCCGCCGTACCCAGCGCGAGCTGTGGCAGGCTCTCGACCACCGCTCCCTCTCCGCCGTCCAGGTGCTGCGCCGTTTCGCCCGCCGCACCGGGCAGGCGGAGGTGACCATGCCTGTCGTCTTCACCAGCGCCCTCGGCCTGGACGCAGGCGAGGACGAGGCCGGACTCTTCACCGACCAGGTGTACGGCATCACCCAGACCCCGCAGGTGTGGCTCGACCACCAGGCCGTCGAACGGCGCACACCCGAGGGCACCGTGATCGACCTGCACTGGGACTCCGTCGAGGGCCTCTTCCCCGAGGACGTCGCCGACACCATGTTCACCGCGTACACCGCCCACCTGCACCGTCTGCTGGAGGCCGACTGGAACGCCCCCCGACCGGTCGGCCTGCCGCAGGCTCAGCGCATCGCCCGGGAGCTGGCCAACGAGACGGCCGCACCCCAGCGGGAGACGTCCCTGCACGCCTCCTTCTTCCGCAACGCCGCAGCCCGCCCGGACGCCCCGGCGATCCTCACTGACGGTGCCGACCGCTCCGTGACGTACGGCGAACTGTCCCTGCGAGCCCGCCGCGTGGCCGCACTGCTGACCGCGCACGAAGTGTCCCCGGGGGAACCGGTCGCTGTCTGCCTGCCCAAGGGAGCCGAGCAGATCGCCGCCGTGCTGGGCGTCCTCGCCGCCGGAGCCGCCTACGTCCCGATCGGCGTCGACCAGCCCCGGGTGCGCCGCGACCGTATCGTCGCCGGGGCGGGCGTACGGCTGGCGCTGACCGCGGATCCCGGCGACGACTGGCCGGTCACGGCCGTACCGCTCACCGAGGCCGACCGGCACCAGCCCCTGGACGTCCCGGCCGTCGCCGCCCCGGATCAACTGGCCTATGTCATCTTCACATCCGGGTCGACCGGTGGCCCCAAGGGCGTGGAGATCACCCACGCCGCCGCCGCCAACACGGTCGAGGACATCAACGACCGCTACCACGTGGGCGCCGGCGACCGGGTCCTGGCCGTCTCGGCCCTCGACTTCGACCTGTCGGTGTACGACATCTTCGGCCTGCTGTCCGCCGGTGGCGCTCTGGTCACCGTCGCCGAGGACGAGCGCCGCGACGCCCAGCGGTGGGCCGAGCTGTGCGTCCGTCACGGGGTGACGGTGTGGAACACCGTCCCGGCGCTGCTCGACATGCTGTTGACGGTCGCCGAGTATCAGTCCGAGCAGGTCCCCGGTACTCTGCGGCTGGCCCTGTTGTCCGGCGACTGGATCGGCCTCGACCTGCCCGGCAGGCTGTCCGCGTCGGTCCCGTCCTGCCACCTCGTCGCCATGGGCGGCGCCACGGAGGCGGCTATCTGGTCCAATGCCCACGACGTCGAGGGGCCGCTCCCCGGCTGGCCGTCGATCCCTTACGGCATGCCTTTGCGCAACCAGGGCTACCGGGTAGTCGACGCACCGTGCGGGGAGGACCGGCCCGACTGGGTGCCCGGTGAACTGTGGATCGGCGGCGCCGGGCTCGCCCGCGGATATCGCGGTGCGCCGGAGCTGACGGCGTCCAGCTTCGTCACGGCCGGTGGCCGGCGCTGGTACCGCACCGGCGACCTCGGCCGTTACCGTCCCGGGGGAGTGCTCGAGTTCCTCGGCCGCACCGACGACCAGGTCAAGGTACGCGGTCACCGCATCGAGCTGGGCGAGATCGAGGCCGCACTGTCTGCGCACCCGGACGTGGCCCGCGCCGCCGTCGCCGTGTCTGGCACCGGCGCGGCGCGCGAACTGCTGGCCGCCGTCGTGCCCACCGGAGGACAGGATGGGGCAGTGCTGGTCAAGACGCTGGGGCACTGGCTGGATGACCGGCTGCCGCACGCGATGGTCCCGCGGCTGATCACGGCACTGCCGGCGATCCCCCTGGGCCGGAACGGCAAGGTGGACCGGCGGAGCCTGACCGCCGCAGTCACCGCGACCACCCAGCCGCGGTCTGACGGGAGAGCTGGCGACGCACTCGACCCCGTCGAGCGGTCGGTCGCACGGCTGTGGGAGAGCATCCTCGGCGTTCCGGTCCGCACTGCTGAGGACAACTTCTTCACCCTCGGCGGAGACAGCGTCCGAGCGGTCCGGCTGATCGAGCGGGCCACCGGTGAGCTGGGCGTGCGGCTGTCGCTGGCCCGGTTCTTCGCCCGGCCGACCGTCAGTGCCTTCGCCGCCCTCGCCCGCCGGGAGGGCGTGTCGGCGTCCGGTGGAGCAGAGCCCGTGGAGGAAGGGATTCTCTGACCGAGGACGACGGTAGGTCACCGGCTGCCGGAGCCGCAGGTACGCGCTGAGCCACTCCGGCCCCGACTGTTCCGGTACCGGTCAGCGGCCCCGGGGAGGACTGGACGTTGGTGTCTGGCCTGCGGGTTTCGCTGGACGGCGGGAGTGTAGCGGGACTCCGAGCGTGGAGGGGCGGTCTCGCGGAGACCGCCCCTCGATCGTGTGACAGCGGCGTACGACTGCTTGGCCTCGTCGGCGTCAGTGGGACCAGCTAACCGGGTCCCGGCGGCACCTCAAGGCTTCCGGGCAATGATGCCCGACCGGCAACCGCGCGGTTGCCGCCCTGTCCGGCAAGCCCCTGCCCAGGCGGCCGGGCTGCCGGGGATCCGACCTTGTGCGGTCACGTACGACGCGCCTGTGTCCAGCAGCGATGGACGCCTGCGCTGTGCCCGGTGGCCGAAGTTCACCCCGGCGGTGCGGCTGTCAGGGGCGTTGTTCCATTCTTCCGTCGCCGCCTCGACGACGGAGGCCCAGACAGAGGGGGCAAGTTGAGCTTGTTCGCCTTGTCGTTCATCACGCGATCCCTGACGTCACGACGCGCAGTCCACGCGTCGGCTGCTGATTGAGGAGTTCTGCCAGGTCGGCAAGAGATGCCTGCAGGTCCGCTACGCTGCGGCGCATCTCGTCGTCCGCCACGGCAGTTTCCTTCTCAAGGTCGATGCCATGAGTTTCCTTCTCAAGGCCGATGCCATGAATCGCTTGGGCGGTCCGATGCATGGCTGCGTGAAAGTGTGCCCGGGTCTCGTTCGCCGAGATCTCGGGGTTGCTGGCAAGGGACTCGACGACCAGCTTCTGGACGTCCTCGTACGCACGGTCAGCCCACTCGGGAGATGCCCCCTCCGCTTCGAGCTGCTGCGGGTGCCGGCTCGCCTCCTGCCTCGCACGGCCAGGAACCTCGATCACCTGCCCTGCCGGTGTCTTCGCCGTGCCGTCCTCAACCACCTGCTGGACGTAGTTGAGCCGTTCAGCCTTGCGAGACTCCGCTGCCACCGCCCTCTTCAAGGTGCCGTCCTGAGCCACCGCAGCCAGTACGGCGGCCTGCACGTCAGGCCGACTGCTGACCTGCTCGACGATCTTGGCCGGCGTCATCGCCGTCGCACTGTTGGGAATCGGCGTTTATCCGAGCGCTGCCCGGAACCGCTCGCCCGTCAGTCGGGAGAGATTCGCCTTCTCACAGGCTTCCATCTCCTCAACAAGGCACTCCCACCTCGCGGAAGGCGGCAGCGGCGAGCACCCTCTGTTCTTGACCACTTCACGCAACACGCTCCATGAATACGTGACGCCCGAGGCCGCGAGCCGCTCCGAAACGGGAGAGTGGTCCAACCCCACCGCGACGTCTCGATAGTCACACGCGGTCGCGTACTCCAAGCCCGTCCGTCGAGCCAGCTCCTTCAGCCGCGCTACCTGGACGAGCCTGCCGTCAGGATGGTCCTTCGGTGTCATTTCGTGAAGGCGACGCCCGACCGCCAGCCGGTCATCGAGCTGTGCACGCGTGTGGCGATCGCTTCGACCAGTCAACGCAACGACGAACTGGACGTCTTCCTCGGCGAACTCCCGGCCCGCACACAGTTCGACCCATTCGTTTTCTTGTGTCATTTTGTTCCCGTCTCGCCCTCTGAATGAAGACAAGGCGGAAATCTGTTGCGAGCCTCTGACAGTCACCAATGGGACGCGCAATCGCGAGCCTGGCGTCACGCGGAAGCAGAGCGCCGCCGACTTCGGCGTCCACCCGATCACCCTGTCGAAGTGGCTGCGCCGCGTCGAGACCGACGAGGTCACCAAACCCGCAACGGCATCGGGTGAGCCGGCCGAGTAGCGCGAGGCCCGCAAGCGGATCCGGCTGCTGCCCTGAGTCCTGAAGGTTGATCCCGTGATCGGGGCGGCCCATCCCACGGATTGCATGACGCCTCTTCCGACGACCGTCGCGCTGGGCACACTGCCGCCGTGAGGAGCTGAGACTGCCTGCGGCGCCGCGTCGGCTGGCGAGCGGTTCCGCACAGGGCCGCGAGACAAGGAATCGGCGCAGGCCAAAGGCTTATGGCGGGGCGGGTGATCGCGGGGTGATCGCAGAGTTCCGGGGGTTCTCCCGCCGGGGAGAGGCTCAGGCAGCGCTGCGCCGCTTCCTGGAAGGGGAAGACGCCGGGTTCCGCGCCGGTCCGCACGAGACGGTGGCCGAGTACCTTCGCAGCTGGCTGGCGGCGAAAGAGCTGAGCCACTGAGCCCGAAGCAGGCCACCTATGCACGTTACCGCGACGACGTGTACGCCGACCTGCTTCCCCACTTGGGTGAGGTGCGGCTGGATGATCTCCGATACGGGCACATTGCTGGGTTTGTACACACCCAGCCGGCGCGTGGGCGGGGAGAGTCACGGTGCATCGGTGTCTGGTTACGCTCTCCAGCGCTCTGGGCGAGGCGGTGCGCCAGCACCGGCTGAGCCACAACCCGGCGCGGCCGACGACCATCCCTCGGCCGGCGTCGGCTGAGCGGCGGATCTGGACGACGGCCGAGACCGCTCGGTTCCTGGACTATTGCCATGCACATGTCTAGATCGCGGATCTGGTGGAACTTTTCATCGGGACCGGGATCCGCAAGGGGGAAGCCTTGGGGCTGCACTGGGCGGAGGTGAACTTGGACGAGGGCGTGCTGCGGGTGCGGTGGACCTTGTCGGCTATCGACAACAATCGGCTGGTCTTGGCGGAGCCTAAGACTCCTGCCAGCCGCAGCTGGGTCGCCCTCTCCGGTCGCGTCACCCAGGCCCTCAAGCGCCGAGCCGCGGCGGGGGAGTCACCGGGTGGGCTGGTCTTCCACCGTACCGATGGGCCTCCGCTGCATGCGGCGTACATCCTCATCCACTTCCACCGGCTGTGTGCACAGGTTGGGGTCCGCACGACACACTGCACGACTTGCGGCACCTGGCCGCGACCATCTCCATCACGGAAGGCGTGCCACTGGTGGTCGTCTCCAAGACCCTGCGCCACTCCATGCTCTCGACCACAGCCAAGATCTACAGCCATCTGACCAGCCAGGCGGCTCGCCAAGCAGTTGACCAGATCAGCCGCGGCCTCGACCACGCCGGACAACCCACCCGCCGGCTCCCGGAGGATGCGACCACTTCGCGACCTCCACCGGCCGACGCGCCCCCAACCCGCTGATGGAGCATGCCAGTCAGCCGATAGCCGTGCCAGGGATGGAGGAGCTGCGACCACCATGCGATCACCACCCCGGAACGCAAAGAAAGGCCACCCCCGCCTTCCGGCGGAAGTGGCCTATGCGACCTGCGAAAACGCTGGTCGGGACGGCGGGATTTGAACCCACGACCCCTTGACCCCCAGTCAAGTGCGCTACCAAACTGCGCCACGTCCCGGTGCTCGCTCGGTTCGGGGCTTTCCCCTCGCCGCTCGCGCACAAAGAACAATACAGCACTTCAGGGGGTGCTCGCCCCCACCCCCTCTCCGTCCGGATCCGGCGGCGGCAAGATCGCCAGTGCGCCGCCCGGACCCGGAGCGGGGAAGACCGAACGGCCCGGTCGTCCGGTGGCAGGCGGACGGCAGCGGGGCCGGCGGGAGCCGCGGCGGGGTTTCGCCGAGGCTCCGCGGGGAACTCCGGCTGTTCGCGACAGACGGCCGGAGCCGCCGGAAGGCACCGGCCTCGCTCCAGGGGAGGAGGTCTCGGCTGTGAGCCGGTCCCGCATTGTGATCGTCGGAGCTGGATTCGCCGGGTACCAGGCGGCGCGGACCCTCTCGCGCACGCTTCGTGGCGCGGTGGAGATCGTGCTGGTGAACCCCAACGACTACTTCCTCTACATGCCACTTCTGCCAGAGGTCGCCTCCGGCATGCTCGAGCCGCGCCGCGTGTCCGTCTCGCTCGCCGGGACGCTGCCTCGGGTGCGGCTCGTCCTCGGCGAGGTGGACGGTGTCGACTTCGAACAGCGCCGCCTCCGGTACGTCGACCCCGAGGGCCGTGCGTCGCAGCTCGACTACGACCGGTTGCTGCTGACCGTCGGCAGCGTCAACAAACTGCTGCCGATCCCCGGCGTCGCCGAGCACGCACACGGCTTCCGCGGCATGCCGGAGGCCCTGTACCTGCGGGACCACGTCAACCGTCAGATCGCGTTGGCGGCCGGGGCGGACGAGGAGCAGGAAGCGGAGGCCCGCCGTACGTTCGTGGTCGTCGGAGCCGGTTACACCGGCACGGAGGTCGCGGCCCACGGCAAGATGTTCACGGACTCGCTGGCCCGGCAGCACAGCCGCAACGGGGCGTGCGAAGACGGGCCTCCCGCGGATCGCCGTCGCCGGACGAAGGACGCCGGACGGTCGCGCTGGATGCTCCTGGACATCGCCCCGCGCATTCTGCCCGAGCTGGATCAGCGGCTCTCGGACACCGCGCACAAGGTGCTGCGCAAACGTGGCGTCGACGTCCGGACGGGAACCTCGGTCAAGGAGGCCACCAGCGAGGGCGTGCTGCTGGACGACGGCGAGTTCGTGCCGACCCGTTCCCTGATCTGGTGCGTGGGCGTGCGCCCCGACCCGCTCGTGCAGGATCTGGGTCTGGAGACGCAACAGGGCCGGCTCGTGGTCGACGAGTACCTCCGTGTGCCCGGCCGCCCAGAGGTCATGGCGTGCGGCGACGCCGCCGCGGTGCCCGACCTGACCAGGCCGGGAGAGATCACGCCGATGACGGCGCAGCACGCCGTACGGCAGGGGAAGACAGCGGGGCGCAACCTGGCCGCTTCGTTCGGTTACGGCGCTTCCCGGCCGTACAAGCACCATGATCTCGGCTTCATGGTGGACCTGGGTGGGGTCCAGGCGGCGGCGAATCCGCTGCGCGTGCCTCTCTCGGGCCCGCTCGCCAACCTGGTGACGCGCGGCTACCACCTGGCGTCCATGCCGGGGAACCGGGTTCGCGTACTGGCGGACTGGGCGCTGGACGCGGTGCTGCCCCGGCAGGCGGCACAACTGGGGCTCGTGCGCTCGTGGTCGGTGCCGCTGGAGTCCTCCTCGCCCGAGGTCGCCCGGGTGCCAACGCCCTGACTGCTGCCCGCCGGTGCCGACATCGACGCCGGCGGGCAGCCAGGCCTTCGCGATCGCGTAGGCGGGCCAGTTTGACCACGTTCCCACGTTCACTCTTGTGGGTGGCCGAGTTGTCCACAACCGGCGGGTTGTCCACGGAAAACGACGCCGCCGGCCACGTGCGGGCATCTGGAGCTAGTTTTCGGTCATGCCGGTCGATGTGTGGCGCCCGGGGCGGCCTGGCCTCGCCCGGCCTGGTAGCGGGTTCATGAGTCGTGGAGGGTGTTGGTGACGGTGGAGGTCGGGGTGCACAGGACGGCGTCGAACGCATCGAGGACAGAGGTGTGCAGGTAGGAGCCCTGTAGTCGGATGCGGTCGGGCCAGGTGCCGAGGTCGGCGTCGGTGGCCGCCGCCGCGGGGCGGGCCTGGCGCAGGTCGGCGATGCTGAGGCCGAGATCCGCCGCAGCGAAGGCGGCTTCGACGCTGCCCTGCTCGGGCGGTTGCAGTGCGGTGTTGTCGACGGTGAACCCGAACGGTGCCGTCTCGTCGCGGCGCATGTCCGCGGTGTGCCCAGCGATGCTGGTCAGGCCGAGGGCGAGGTACTGGTCGCCGAGAAACCGGTGGAGGTGCTGCCCCACCGGCAACGCCGTCAGCCGGCCGTCGAAGGAGATCGAAGTCTTGTGGAGGTGAGCGTTGTGGGAGGCCAAGACGATCCGGGTTCCGGGCTCGTACCGCTTGATGTGCCACATGAGTGACTCGGCCATGTACAGCTCGCGTGCGGAGGTGTCGGCGGTCAGACCGCGCCCGGCGAACAGGTCGGCCATGGCGCGGAAGGTGTAGTCCCCGGCGCAGGCGCCTTCGAGGCCTCGCAGGGCGATGTCGTAGCTGTGCTGATCGCTGCGTGAGACGTAGAGCGGCTCGACCGAGCGGAACCGGATCAGCAGACGTGTGAGCAGCGCGCTGAGTGCGTCCTGTTCGGCGGTGGGCAGGCGTGCCCAGGCGGGTGCCGCGTCGGCTGCGGAGCCGCCCGCGAACGACTCGGCGATCCGCACGGCCGCCTCCACCACCGGCAGGGACTCGGAGTCGACCTGTCGCAGATAGTCCGTGACCGGGCCGAGTGCGGGGAGCAGCGACCCTCCGGCGGCGGGGATGTCGATTCCGGCGAAGCGAACCGGCTGCTCGGCGGCGCGGTTGTAGCGGCGCATCCAGCGCAGCGGCCCGGCCACTCCCACGGGGATCGTGGAGTCGAGATGCGCGGACAGGTCTTCGTCGTCTCCCTCACCCCTGGCCCAGGCATCGAGCGGAAATCCTTCGCTGAAGCCGTATTCGAAGGCCAGGACGGTGAAACCGCACTGTTCGACCAGGAAACGCAGGATGCGCTGGCGCAGGTGGGCGAACTCGTCGATGAAGTGGGAGTTCTCGCCGATGCCGACGACGCGCGCCGTGCCGATCAGATCGCGTAGGGGCTCCAGGTCGTCGAACGGCGCTTCGGGGGCGAGGTGGGTGAGTGGGCTGGCGTGGTCGCGCAGCCAGTCGGTGAACGAGGCGGGGTGGGGCGCAAGTGGCATGAGTGCTGGCTCGCTTCCTGGCGGTTGGCRGTTGGTGGTTGGCGGTTGGCGAGGGGCGGTTGGCGGTTTGGCGGCTGGGGCGCTGATGCTAGGGGTCCGGGGTCCTCCCGGGCGGGCCCATCCGGGGAAGGCCCCGGACGGGCCCGCCCGGGGAAGGTGCCACTGGCTTGTAGGGGTGAGGGACAGGTATGCGGGGTGCCCGCAAGAGGCGCGCGATGTCCGCGTCGCTGTAGCGGCAGCGGATGAGCTTGGCCGGGTTGCCGCCGACGATCCCGCAGCCGGGCACGTCGTCCACGGCGACGGAACCGGAGGCGATGATCGCGCCGTGTCGATCCGTACGCCCGGCATCACCAACGAGCGGTAGCCGAACCCGAACCACACGTCGTCGCCGACGACCGTGTCGCCCCGTCCGGGCAGACCCGTGATCAGGCCGAAGTGCTCGGCGTCGTGGCCGGCCAGGTCAGGTGCCCGGCTCCTCGGCGTCGGACGGGAGCCTTCGGGCTGGAGCCGGGGCTGCGGCGGCGACCGTTCAGGGACGCTCCGTGGCCCACTCGACGAACTGGACGATGACGCCGTTGGGGTCCGTGATCTGAAAGAGCCGCTCCCCCCACGGTTCCTCGCGCAGCGGCATGGTGATCTCCACTCCCTCGGCGCGCAGCCGCTTCTCCTCGGCCTCGATGCCGGTGACGGTGAAGGCGAGAATTATCCCGGTGGCGTGCCGGTCACGCTGGTGGGCGGGAAGCACCTGGATGCCGCGGGCGAGCAGGACGATGTCGGCAGCTGCGTCCGAGCGTGCCAGGGAGGCGAAGCCGTCGGCCGCGGCCTGTTCGGTGTAGCCGAGGTGGGTGGTGAAGAACTCCTGCGAGGCGGCTACGTCTTCGACGGTGAGCGAAACGGTCGTCGTGGTGACCTGCACAGCGGATCTCCTCAGGAGCTCGGGCGGACGGGCGGGGCAAGGCAGGGGTGCGTCAGTACGGCTGCCGCCCCAGCAGGTTGCGGACCCGCGGGTGCAGGCGCGTAGTCGCGGGCGGTGTCGATGTGGCGGGAAGACGGTCTCCGCGGGGGCGCACCAGGCGCGTGGGACCGCGAGCGGGCAGGGCTGCCCAGGGCCATGCCGGGGACGGGGGTCGGGCTGGCGCGCGAGGGGTTCGGCCTGGGAAGAGTCCGTTCACCTGGGGGATCTTGCTACCGACGTAAAAATAGCCATGGCGCTAAGGGGTGTCAACATAAAAATACTACGGGGGTAAGTTTGTGCCATGGCCACCCACACCACACCGCCGTCTCCGCAGCCGGGCCTGCGTGAGACGAAGAAGCAGGAGAGCCGACAGCTCATCTCCGATGCCGCCACCCGGCTGTTTCTCGCCCAGGGCTTCGAACAGACCACCATCGCCGAGATCGCCGCTGCCGCGCGGGTGGCGAAGAAGACGGTCACCAACTACTTCCCACGCAAGGAAGACCTGGCCTTGGACCACCAGGACGCCTTCACCGCCTCCCTGGGCCGCGTGGTGTCCGACCGGCGGCCGGGTGAGTCGGCCCTGGCCGCCCTGCGGCGCGCCTTCACCGACGCGGTCGCGGCAGCCGACCCGGTCGCCGGATTCTCCGGGCCCGACTTCGCGCGCATGATCGCTGACAGCGCCATTCTGGCGAACCGGCTGCGCGAACTGCACGAGCTGCGGGAAGCCGCTCTGGCGGAGGCGCTCGCCGCGGCCACCGGCGCTGCCACCGACGACATCGGCGTACGCACCGCCGCCGGACTGCTCAGTACGGTCCACCGCATCCTCTTCGACCGCATCCAGCGCCTCACCCTTGCCGGAGAGGACGAGGCGCGAATCCGCGCCGAGGTCGCGGCAGCCGCCGAGGTCGCGTTTGGCCTCTTGGAGCCCTCCCTCGCCGACTACGCCGCCGGCTGAGTGATGTCCGGTCCGGTCATCGCGGTCATCGGGGCAGCATCTGGGTGACGCGCCACAGGCGGCGGGGAAGGTCGCCCTCCTCGAAGGGGTGCACCTCGTTCAGGGCCCAGTCGTCGGCGAGGGCGTCCACCAAGGCGTGGTCGAAGAAGTGGACGGCGAAGCCGCCGTGCTCCCAGATGCCGTCGCCGTGGGCGGTGCCGGCGCCGTAGTGCGCGTCGCCGGTGTGCCGGACGGTGTAGACGAGGGTGCCGCCGGGCCGCAGGACGCGGCGGATCTCGCCGATGGCCGCGTGGATCTCCCGCGTGGACAGGGCCATGCAGAGCAGCATGTGCGCGAAGACCGCGTCTACGGAGTCGTCCGGCAGCGGCAGCGGGTCGCGTACGTCGTGCACGGCGGTGGTGACCTGCCGGGCCACCCCCTCCTGGTGGGCTCTCTCACGCAGTTGCTCCAGCCCGGTGGGGCTGAAGTCGGTGGCCTGCACGGTGAACCCCTCGCGGGCGAGGAACAGGGCGTCGCGGCCGTGTCCGGCGCCGAGCTCCAGCACGTCCCGGGCCCCGGCCGTGCGGAAGACGCCGGCCGCGTGGACGGCCGGGGCGGAGGGCTGTTCGCCGTACATGCCGGGGTGGGCGGTGTAGGTGTCCTGCCAGTGCCGCTGCTGGCTCTCGGCCAGCTCCTGCTCGTCCGCCACGGTCTGCGTCCTCCTGCTCGTGCCGGTCCTCCTGCTCGTCCGCCACGGTCTGCGTCCTTCTGCTCGTGCCCGTCCTTCTGCTCGGGTCCGACCTCCTGCTCGTGCCCGGGGGCAGCTTAGACGTGCCGTCGTGGTGGCTGGCCAGTGGTCACGTGGAGCGCACCTGCTCGCGGCCATACCGGCTTGGCCAGGCCGGCCCGCCCCATTGCTCATGCGCCGGGCCCCCGGCCTCCTCGGCCAGGAGGGCTGCCCAGCTCCCCAGAGACGTGGACGGGCGGCAGAAACTCGCGCACAAAGGTGCGGTGCCACCACGCACCGGTCTCCCGTCGCTCCTGAGGCGTTGTGAAGCGGTAGCGGTACAGCAGAGCCCGCACATGCGTGGGCGGGTGTTCGGGGAACGGGTTGGTACGCAGCAGTCGAAGGGTCGGCCGGTCGTTGACCAGCAGGCGCTCCACCAGAGGCTCGAACCAGCCCCGCGTGTAAGCGGGGGAGAGCGCGGCGAACCACATCTGCCAGTCGAGACGGAGGTGGTACGGGGCGAACTGGCGCGGCAGACGGCGCACGTTGCCCGGCTTGCCCTTGAACTCGTACTCGCGCCACTCGGTGTCGGCGGTGAGCCGCTCGTCGTCGGTTCCCTCCAGCACGATCTCCTGGCGCACGCGCGTCACGCTGCCGAAGGCTCCGTACGTGTTGACCAGGTGCAGGGCGTTGAACGACCGGTTCATCTGCTGCTTCCGGCTCACCAGGTTCCGGGCGGGCCAGTAGCTGAGCACCACGATCAGCAGCGCCGCCACGCACACCACGAGCGCGAACCACAGCGGAGCCGGCCCGTAGGAGGGCGTACCGCTGAGGGCGGACGTGTCGACGGCTGCGAAGGCGAGGACGATCGTCAGCCAGTTCAGCCACGAGAAGTTGCCCGACAGGACAAGCCAGAGCTGTGTGAGGATGATCAGGCCCGCGGCAACACTGGCGACCGGCTGCGGAAAGAAGAGCCCGAACGGGACGATGAGCTGGGCCACGTGGTTGGCGGCCACCTCGATGCGGTGCAACGGCCGGGAGAGGTGATGGAAATACCAGCTCAGCGGGGAGGGCATGGGTTGGGTCTCGTGGTGGTAGTACAGGCAGGTCAGGTCGCGCCAGCACTGGTCACCACGCCATTTGATCAGCCCTGCCCCGAACTCCACGCGGAACAGCAGCCACCGCATCAGCCACAGCGTCAGCACCGGGGGCGCGGTCCGCGCGTTACCCAGGAAGATCGCCAGAAAGCCCGCCTCCAGCAGCAGCGATTCCCAGCCGAACCCGTAGAAGATCTGACCTACGTTGACGAACGAGAGGTACAGGACCCACAGCAGTGCCCACATCACCATCGACGCCCACAGGGGCACCGCGTCCGCGGCCCCCGCCACCACGGCGGCGGCCAGGGCGACCCCGCCCCAGGCACACGCCCCCGTGACCCGGTCGTCGCACCGCCAGTGGAAGAGGCTCGGCGAAGCCCGGAAGGGCACGCGTCGCACGAAAGAGGCGGCGGGCAGCAGCCCGTTCTGCCCCAGCAGCGCCCGGAACTGCATGGCCGCCGAGAAGAAGGCGACGAGGTACACGGCAGCCAGGGCGCGCTGGAGAACCAGCCGGCTCAGCTCGTATCCGGACGCGGAGAACCACGGCGTGAACCACTCCATGGCGGCCATGAGTACCACCCGGGCCGCGCCCCCACGCCTGGCGTCGGCCCCTCGGGGCCGACGGAGCCGGAGAAGTCCGCGGGTGCGGGCACGCAACCCCATGGCCCCTGTACGGGGTCCCTTCGGGGGAGCAGGACGCCAGGGCGGGTCCGCGGGGAGCGGCGAGAGGACCGGGGAAAGCGGCGCGAGGGCGGGGGAAACCGGCGCGAGGGCCGACGCACGAAACGGCACGGAGATCCGAGCACGAAACAGGAGACGCCATGACGCACGCGCTCATCATCGGCGGCGGTATCGCGGGAGCCACGACGGCGCTGTCGCTGGACAGGGCCGGGATCAGCTCCACCGTCCACGAGGCGTACCCGTCCGGTGCCGAGGACGCGGGTGCGTTCCTCGTCCTGTTCAACAACGGTCTCGAAGCGCTCCGAACCGTCGGGGCCCACCAGGCCGTGCTCGGGGTCTCCTTTCCCGCTGAACGCGTGGAGATGATGTCGCATACGGGCGACAGCATGGGGATACGTCCGGTCTCCGGCGGCGGTGCGGCCGGCGAGGAAGGCATGCTCGGCCCCCGTACCCTGCGGCGTGCGACGCTCTACCGGGCACTGCACGACGAGGCGGCGCGCCGTGGGGTGACCATCGAACACGGCAAGCGGCTCGTGACCGCCGACACCGCCCCCGACGGGCGCGTGACGGCCCGCTTCGCCGACGGCACCAGCGCCGAGGGGGACCTGCTCGTGGGGGCTGACGGGCTCCACTCGGTGACCCGCACCCTCATCGATCCGGAAGCGCCGGCGCCTCGCCACACGGGGCAGATCACCGTGTGCGGTTATGCTCCGCACGTCGCACCGGAGGCAGCCCCCGCACCCGGTACCTACCGGATGATCCAGGGCAAACGCGCTTTTCTCGGCTGCACCGTGGCGCCCGATGGCGAGGTGTGGTGGTTCGCCAACACCCCCGGTGGCGAGCTCGACCGTGGCCAGCCGGCCACCGCCGAACCCGGGCAGGACGCTCGCTGGCGCGACCACGTCGTCGGCCTCTTCGCCGACGACGCCTCGCCCGCCGCCGAGATCGTGCGGGCCAGCGGAGAGGGGACCGTCGCCACCCATGCCTACGACCTGGCAAGCACCCCCGTCTGGTCGCGAAGCTCCATGGTGGTGATCGGTGACGCGGCGCACGCGGCAGCGCCCAACGCCGCCCAGGGCGCTTCCATGGCGATCGAGGACAGTGTGGTGCTGGCCAAGTGCCTGCGGGACCTGCCCACGGTGGCGACCGCCTTCGCCCGTTTCGAGTCGCTGCGCCGCGAGCGGGTGGAAGCCGTCGTCGCGCGCAGCGCACGCCTCAACGACAGAGTCGTCCCCCGTCCTGCGGCGCGGCAGGAGGGGACACCCCGGCAGGAGGGCTCGGGCAGCGACTGGCTGCTGCGGTACCGCATCGACTGGGACACCCCTGTCACGGCGTGAGAGCTCAGGCGCACACCCGCTCCGCCCTCGCCCGCAGGCGCGGCTGGGGAGCGCTCCGCCGGGTGGCTACCGTATGCGTATGACCATCCGCGTGCTTCTCGTCGACGACGACGCCCTCGTGCGGGCCGGTCTCCGGCTGATGCTCGGGGGTACCCCCGACATCGAGATCGTGGGTGAGGCGGCGGACGGCGGCCAGGTTGTCCGACTCGTCGAGGAGCAACGTCCGCACGTGGTCCTGATGGACATCCGGATGCCGACCGTGGACGGTCTCACGGCCACTGAGACGCTCCGTCGAGGGAACCGGCCGCCCGAGGTCGTCGTGCTCACCACCTTCCACGCCGACGCCCAGGTGCTCCGCGCGCTGAGGGCCGGTGCCGCGGGGTTCCTCCTCAAGGACACCCCTCCGGCGGAGATTCTCGCCGCCGTACGGAAGGTGGCCTCGGGGGAGCCCGTGCTCTCGCCCGCCGTCACCCGGCAACTCATCCAGCACGTCACCCCCGCCGGGTACGACAGCCGCCGCGTCCGCGCCCGGAAGGCCCTCACCGTGCTCGGAGAGCGGGAGAGCGAGGTCGCCCTCGGCGTCGGGCGGGGGCAGACGAACGCCGAGATCGCGGGGTCGCTCTACATGAGTGTGCCGACGGTCAAGACGCATGTGTCCCGCATCCTGACCAAACTCGACCTCAACAACCGTGTGCAGGTGGCCCTCCTCGTCCACGATGCCGGACTGCTGGAGGAGGCCGGAACGAGCGACGAGTGAGGCCCGGGAACCAGCGCACCGGCTACGGCGCCGGGCCGCTGGGTCCGCCACGGCGCTGGGCCGCTGGCCCGCTACTGCGCTGGGCCGCTGGGCCCGCTACGGCGCTGGGCGCTGGGCCGCTGGGTCCGCTACGGCGCTGGGCCGCCACGGCGCTGGGCCGCTGGGTCCGATATGGCGCTGGGCCACTACGGCGCTGGGCCGCTGGGCCGGCCGCGCGCCGCGTCATCGGGGCCTCGGGAATCCGTGGCGCGCTCGCAGGCGTTGCACCGGGTGTGACTTCATCGCGTCGGTTTCCGGTTCCGCTGTCCGTCCTGGACCGTTCCCTCGTCCGTGAGGGCGAGCATCCCGGGCAGGCACTGCGGGACACCGTGCGCTTCGCGCAGCAGGCGGAGAAGCTGGGCTACCTGCGCTTTTGGGTGTCCGAGCACCATGCCGTCCCCGGGATCGCGGGCTCGGCGCCGTCCGTCCTGGCGGCGGCCGTGGCCTCGGCCACCTCCCGCATCCGGGTGGGCACGGGAGGCGTGATGCTGCCGAACCACCAGCCGCTGGTGGTGGCGGAGCAGTTCGGGGTGCTGGAGTCGCTCTTCCCCGGCCGGATCGACATGGGACTGGGGCGCTCCGTCGGCTTCACCGATGGCGTCCGCAAGGCGCTGCGCGTCGGCAAAGACGCCGCGGAGGGCTTCAGCGCACAGATATCCGAGCTGCTCGGCTACTTCGACGGCTCAGGGCCGGTGCACGCACGTCCCGCCGAGGGGCTGCGTGTGCCGCCGTTCGTGCTCGCCGTCGGCTCCGGCGCGGCCGTGGCGGCGGAACACGGTCTGCCGCTGGTGATCGGCGCCGCGCGCGAGGAGAGCCGGACGCGGGAGGCCGTGGAGACCTACCGCAGTACGTTCCGGCCGCGCGATGACGCGGGCCGGACGGGGACGGGGCAGGGGCGGGGCCCGCGGGGCGTGGCCCCGGCCCCCTACGTCGTTGTCGCGGTGAACGCGGCCGTCGCGGCGAGCCGCGAGGAAGCCGAGCCCCTCCAGGTCCCTGAGGCATGGTCGACCGCCGTCTCCCGCACCCGGGGCACCTTCACCCCGTTGCTCCCTCCGCGGGAAGTCCTCAGCCGCACCATGAGTGCGAAGGAGCGTGCCGCTTTCGAGCAGGCACGGCTGTCGCAGCTGCGGGGCACGGCCGCCGAGGTGACCGAGGCCTTGGCCGAGCTCGCCGAGCGGACGGAGGCCGACGAGGTGCTGCTGACACTCAACACCTACGAACCGGCCGACCGCTTCGACTCCTACCGGCGCCTGGCCGAGGCCGCCGGACTGGCCCCGGGGCCGGGCTGACGCCGCGACGGGGCGTCACCCCGGGCCCGGACTGACGCCGCGGCGGGGGCGTCCCCTCGCGGCCTGTTACCGGTCCTCCCCGGTGCGCCCGGGGCGCGACCTCAGCCCTGCTGTCCCGGCAGTTCCCTCTTGAGCACTTTGCCCATGTCGTTGCGCGGCAGGGCATCCAGGAAGCGGACCTCGCGGGGACGCTTGTGCGGTGCCAGCTGACCGGCCACCAGGTCTGTCAGTTCGCCCTGGTGCGGGGGCTGCTGCGGCGAGGCCGGGACGATCCAGGCGACGATGCGCTCACCGAGGTCCTCGTCCGGTTCCCCCGTGACGGCGGCCTCTGCGACGGCGGGGTGGCCCAGCAGCACGTTCTCGATCTCCCCGGCCCCGATCTTGTATCCGCCACTCTTGATCAGGTCGGTGGCCTTCCGGCCGACGAGGCGTACCGAGCCGTCCGCGTCCCGGGTCGCCATGTCGCCGGTACGGAACCAGCCGCCGTCGAAGGCCTCGGTCGTGGCGTCAGGACGGCCCAGATACTCGGTGAACAGGTTCGGGCCACGGACCTGGAGCTCGCCCACCGTCTCGGTGTCCTCCACGGGGATGCGCTCCCCGGAATCGTCCATGAGCCGGATGTCCACGTCCCGAAGGGGGAGACCGACGGTGCCGGGCCGGGAGGTGCCGCCGGGCCGCACACTGGTGTTCATCAGCGTCTCGGTCATCCCGTAGCGTTCGATCACCCGCTGACCGGTGGCCGCCGTCAGCCGCTCGTGGTCGTGCAGTGGCAGTGCGGCGGACCCGGACACCAGCAGTCGCGTCCCTGCCAGTGCCCGCACCAGGTCGGGCTCGCTCGCGCAGGCGTCGGCGAGGCGGTGGTACATCGTCGGAACGCCGAACAGCATGGTGCCACCGTCGGCCAACTCCCGGGCCACTCCTTGGGTGGTGAAACGCCCCAGGTGGCGCAGGCTGCCGCCGCGGCGCAGCGGGCCGAGCACGCCGAGAATCAGGCCGTGCACGTGGAACAACGGCAGACCGTGCACCAGCACGTCGTCAGCTGTCCACCCCCAGGCCTCCTCCAGCGCGTCCAGGTTGCTGGCGAGCGCGCGCCGGGAGAGCACGACACCCTTGGGCGGGCCTGTCGTGCCGGAGGTGTAGACGATGAGCGCAGCCGCCTCGGCGTTGGGCTCGGTGGGGGGAATCGGGCTGGCCCCCAGGGCCTCCTCGCTCAGGTCGATGTCGGCGCGCAGCATCGACCCGAGAGGTTCGGGAAGCTCCGCTCCGGGCTCGGCCAGCACCGTTCCCGGCGCGCTGTCGGTGACGATGTGCGTCAGCTCGCTCTCGCCGCTCTTGGGGTTCACCGGTACGACGGGCACGCCGGCGAGCAGCCCGGCGACCACAGCGACGGCCGTCTCCAGGCTGGGCGTCGCCCAGACGGCCACCGGGGCACCGGGCTCCAGGCGGGCCGCCAGACCGCTCGCGGCGGCGGAGAGCTGGCGGTAGCTGAGCGCTCGCTCGCCGAAGCGCAGCGCCGTGTGCAAGGACGCCGTGTGCAGCGCGGGGAAGAGCAAGGACACCCGGGACTCCTTCGTGATCGCTCGCCTGTGAGTACGGCCAGCATCTCACCTGCCCGCGGCCCCGCGGCCTGCCCGGGTCCCGGCCGAGCCGACGGCAGGGACCCGGGAGCGGCGGGTCGGAGTGGGGCGCGGGACCCGTCTCATGATCCGGTCGCGTGGGGGAAGAGCGAGGTGAACGCTTGCGTGGGTTCCTCCAGACCCCGTGCGAAGGGTGCGTCGAAGTGCCAGACCAGGAAGAGCAGGAAGGCGATCAGCGCGCTGAAGATGCCGGCCAGCACCAGTTCCCTGCCCGAACGCTGGATCTGGAGGGCGAAGAGCATGCCGACCGAGACGATGGCACCCGCGTACAGACCGATCCACACGACTCCCGGCATCGTCGGCTCGGCACTGTCCCCCCGGGCGTTCCGTGCGGAGTCCGCCTCGGCCACCTGATCGACGACCGCCTGGTACGACTGGGCCTGCTGCATGGTCTTGGGTTCGTAGTCGGTGACGTCCTCGCGCAGTTGGCCGAGCATCCGGTCGCCCCGGGCGGTGAGTTCGCCGTGCTCGACCATGTGCGGCCACTCGGTCTTCACGGCGTAGCGCACATAGGTGTCGATGTCTTCCCGTACGCGTTCCCGCTCGGCCGCCGGGTACGTCCTGACCCGTTCGTGCACCTCGTGCAGTGCCTGCGCCTCCTGCGTGACGGTCGCGTCGGCCGCGTTGCGTTCCTCCCAGACACCCGCGATGGCCAGACCCAGCACGATCGCGTAGACGACGCCGATCATCATGGTCATGTACTCGATGACGTCCGGTGTCTCGGACGTGTCCTGGTCGTCGTCGGGGCGCCGGCGTCTGATGAGGACGACTGCGACGACCACCAGACATGCGGCGAGCAGGCCGAGGAGCAGAACGAGCCAGTCGGACAACTGGGCCTCCAGGTGCGCGGAGAGACGTATGTGCGTGGGATGGATGGAGCTGGTGGCAGTGCCCTCGTAAGCGTGTGCGGCAGCGCGTGTCGGCGCGCGAGCGCGGACCGAGGGGACCGAGGAGGGTCAGCCGCCGCCGGTAGCGTTGCCGGACGCCCCGGGGGCCGCCTGCCGGGCGCTGTTCGTACGAGGGCGCAGGGCGGCTGCCGCGAGCACCGCGGGAGCGATGATCAGCAGGGTGCGGGTGACCATCGACATGGAGCCACCCGGCTGTTGCCCGTCGGGGGAGACGTGACGCGGGGCCGCGGCAAGGCTGCGGGAAGGTGACGGCTCCGGCGAGGTGGGCCTGGGCTCTTCCGAGGGCGTCGGCGAAGGGCGTTCGGGGGGCCGGAGCGGAGGTGGCGCGTGTTCGGCTGGCGCCGCCTCCCTGGGTGGCGGCGCAGCTGGGGGCCTCGGAGTCGTCGGTGC
>NZ_JASKYT010000639.1:0-1778 GCF_041028275.1 Streptomyces sp. PU-14G | reverse complement strand
CGTGGGGGGCGGCGTCCCGGCTGCTGCCCGCGACGGGCAGCCAGTACGCGGCGATGGCGCTGGGCACGTGCGGGCTGCTGGCCCTGCGGGTGCTGCGTCCGCGCACCACACTGCCGATCCAGCTCGTCTTCTCCGCCGCGTCCGTCGGCTGCATGCTGGGCGGGTACGCGCTCGGCGGGGTGCTGGGCGCCGCCTGGGGCCTGTGCGCGGGCTCGGCGGCGAAGGGGGCGGCGAGCTGGTTGCGGGCCGCACGGGTGCTTCGTACGGGGGAGCGGGCGGACGCCGGGGCCGTCACGGTGCCCAGCCGTGCGGCCGGCGGTCCTCGCGGAGTGTCGTGACGAACAGGACGCACAGCGCGGCGATGGCCACCCGGCCCATGCCCTGGAGCAGCGAGCCGCGCAGCAGGATGAAGCTGTATCCGGCGAGGAGGGGCACGACGACGGCCGTGATGCTGCCCGGCCCGGCCCGGCTGCCGGGCGGGCCCGGTGGGGCCATCGCGGCGGCGGAGCCGTCCTCCGCCGTGCGCCGTGCGTACCGCCGGTCAGCGCGCGCGGCACCGTAGCCGACGGCGGCGAAGCCCAGCGCCATGCCGAACGGGCCGAAGTCGAGCCAGAGTTCCGCCCACAGCGGGGAGGACAGGTTCGGGTAGGGCATGCCCATCCACGTGCCGACACGGGTGCCCGGGTCGTGCGGCTTGTCCGTCCACAGGGAGCGGGGCACGAAGAACAGCGCGGTGCCGGTCAGTTGACGCCCGTAGCTGTGCCCCTCCCCGGCTGCCGCGAAGGTGACGGTGTTGGCGAGCATGCCCACCTGGTCGTAGTCCTTCATGGTGAGCGGTTCCAGCAGGGAGTCCGTCGACTGGCGGGGCCGGTCGGTGCCCTCCTCGTAGCGGAACCGGTCGGCAAAGGGGAAGACGACCAGCGCGATCGCCACCCCCGTGGCCAGCGCGGCCCGGTACATCACCGGGCTGCGCGGGAACGCGGTGAACAGCAGCGAGAACAGCACCGTCAGAAACCAGTAGCGCGGGTTGGAGACCGGGTTGTTGACGACGACGTTGAGCGCCAGCATCGCCAGCCACAGCACGGGCACCAGCGGGCGGCGCCGCGCCGCGCGTGAGACCACGAGCCAGCGCGTGAGGAACAGCAGCGCCAGCAGCGCGGGGACGGTGCCGAAGCCGCGCAGGAACGCCGAGCCGGCCTGCGAGGCGGCCTCCGCGTGCGCGGCGCCCAGGCTCTCCCTGATCTCCTCGCGGTTGGAGAAGAAGACCGCGGGCCCGCCCAGTTCGCCGATCAGCAGGCCGCTGCACGCCAGCGCCAGCGCGCACAGCGCGTACAGGCGGCGCGTGTGGACGCGCGCGTGCGGCCTGCGCCGCTCCTGCATCCGGCCGCGCAGCGGCGGACGGTGCCGCGCCAGCAGCGCGCCCACGTCGAAGGCCACCATTCCGGCCAGGACGAGCGCCGAGGCCAGCACGGTGTCCGAGCGCGGGCCCACCACCGGTGTGGGCGTGCGGTCCAGCACCGTCTGCGCCAGCGGGGCGATGCCCATCGCGATGTAGCCGAACAGCCAGAAGGCGCCCTGGATCAGGCGCCGGTGCGCGGTCAGCACCATGGCCGCCAGGCGGGTGCCCGCGTACGCGCAGGTGGCCGTCTGCAGCCAGTAGACCGCGTCGTGGGGCCCGGGCCCCGGCTGGGTGGCGACCGCGGCGGGGAGCACCGCCACGAGCGCCGCGACCAGGGGTATGGCGAGGGCGCGGGAGAGGACGGCGCGGGGGGCGGTGG
>NZ_JASKYT010000638.1:0-1847 GCF_041028275.1 Streptomyces sp. PU-14G | reverse complement strand
GTCCGGGCGCCGCCCCCGCTCCCGGCCCCCGAGCACCCGCGCTCCCGCTCATCGCGGTGCCGCGCGCCGCGTCTCGGTGTGGAAGCACCCGAATTCGACGGCGCGCACGTGCACCGCCGCCACGCGTGGGTCGGCGTACAGCCGGGTCAGGCTCTCCTCGATCGTCGGTGCGCCCGGCCGCCGCTCTTCCACCAGAAGTCCGCCCAGGATGCGGCCCTCGGCGGAGTAGGCGCGCAGGGCCCGGCGGTCGCCCCGCATGGCGTCGGGGTAGCCGCCGTCCAGGCCGCCCGCCCAGCCGCCGCAGTCCTCCGGGTGGATGAAGACCGGCCCCACCTCGTCGTAGGGGCCGGGTTCGGCGCCGGTCTCCCGGGCCCAGCGGCGCAGCGGTGCGTAGGAGACCAGGCACAGCGTCTCGCCCGGGCCGCTCCGTCGCAGGCAGCACCGGAGGGGGGTGCCGCCGTCGGTGTCGGTCACGGTCCGGGGCGGGGCGCCCGCGTCGTCGCGCGTCCGCAGTTCCGCGAGGGTCTCGGGGGTGAGGGCCAGGATCGTGTAGTGCGTCGTCATGGGCCCGAGCCTCGCCTGCGGGCCGCCGGGCCGCTGGCGCCATCCGGACGTGGCGTTCGCCGCGCCTCACACCCGTGGGCCCGCGCTGCGATTCGCCGCGCCTCAGGCTCGTGGGCCCGGGGCGGAACTCGCCCCGCCTCCCATCCGTGGGCCCGCGCCAAAAGTGGTGGCGAACCTGTCCGCGAGGGCTTGTGGAATGGGGGCGGTGTCCATAGCATCCTTGGTGTTACATCAGTTGTGTCACAGTGCTGGGGGCTCGATGGCGGCAGCGCGCGAAGCGGCGGCGCACGAACCGGTCCGCGGCCCGCTGAGCGGGGTGCGCGTAGTGGAGCTGGCCGGGATAGGGCCAGGGCCTTTCGCTGCCATGACGCTCGCCGATCTGGGCGCCGACGTCGTCCGCGTCGACCGTCCGGGTGGCGGCTCGCTGGCCATCCCGGCGGAGTACGACGTGACGAACCGCAACAAGCGGTCCGTTCTGCTCGATCTGAAGGCCGAAGAGGGCCGCGAGGCCGCCCTCGCGCTGACCGACCGGGCGGACGTGCTGATCGAGGGGTTCCGCCCCGGGGTGGCCGAGCGGCTCGGTGTCGGCCCGGACGACTGCCTCGCCCGCAATCCGCGCCTGGTGTACGCCCGGATGACCGGCTGGGGGCAGGAAGGGCCGCTCGCCGAGCGCGCCGGGCACGACATCGGCTACATCGCCGTCACCGGGGCCCTCGGGATGACAGGACCCGCCGAGGGGCCGCCCGTCGCCCCGGCCAACCTGCTGGGCGACTACGCGGGCGGCTCCCTCTACCTCGTCATCGGCGTCCTGTCCGCCCTGCACCACGCACGCGGGCCGGGGGGCGAGGGACAGGTCGTGGACGCGGCCATCGTGGACGGCACCAGCCACCTCACCTCGATGATCCAGGGGATGCTCGCCGCGGGCGGCTGGCAGGACCGGCGGGCGGCCAACCTGCTGGACGGCGGCTGCCCCTTCTACGGCACCTACGCGACGTCCGACGGTGGCTTCATGGCGGTCGGCGCACTGGAGCCGCGGTTCTACGCGCGCTTCGCCGAGCTGCTCGGCCTCGGCGACGAGGCGCCGTCCCGTGCGGATCCGGCCGCCTGGGGGGAGTTGCGGGAGCTGATCGCCGCCCGGTTCGCCTCGCGTACGCGCGCGGAGTGGACCGAGGTCTTCCAGGACTCCGACGCCTGTGTGTCCCCCGTGCTCTCCCTCACCGAGGCGCCGGCCCATCCGCACCTGGCGGCTCGCGGTACCTACCTGGAGCACGACGGCATCACCC